>JAITPZ010000126.1 GCA_031289165.1 Synergistaceae bacterium | reverse complement strand
AAGAAGCAGAAAGAAAAGGCGTTCCCCGCCGACGAGCTTCAAAAGGCCCAGTAAATTGATCGAGGGCTGATGTAATTATTCAAAAAATGAAACGAGGTTTTTTTTATGGAAAGCGTTGCGCTGAAAAATGCCGCCGATAAGGCGGGCGAGCTTGCGTGGAAATATGAACAGCAGTACGGGGGTTGTTCTCAGGTCGTTCTGGCGGCGATCAGGGAAAACCTCGGGCATATCGGAGACGACGTTTTTCAGGCCGCCACGGGACTGGCAGGCGGACTGGGGCGCACGGGACACGCATGCGGCGCTCTGGTCGGCGGGGTGATGGCTCTTTCCTGTTTCAGGGGACGCCCGTACGACGATTTCCCCGACTCCGCAGGGCAGCGTCCGCCATGCCTCGCGATGAGCAAAAAGCTGGTGCGGGCCTTCGAGGAAGCCTATGGTTCCGCCGACTGTCACGGCATCCACAGGAAGCTGCTGGGGCGCGCCTATGACCTCGACAACCCCGAGGAGTTCCAGCAGTTCATCAAAGACGGCGGGCACGACGACAAATGCACCTCGGTGTGCGCGAACTCCGCCCGTTGGGTCATCGGGATCCTGAACGAAGAGGGTTTGATCTGAAAGATTGCTTTGACTGTTGGGGTTCAGGGGGCTATGCCCCCTGACGAGGTTTGGGGCGGAGCCCCATGATTTTTTTCAGTTGCCGGCGCTGGATGTTTGTTTTTTTATTTCGGATTGTGAAGGACTGATCGAATGAAAGTCGTCATTATCGGCGGAGTGGCCTGCGGGGCGAAAACGGCGGCGCGCCTGTCGCGCGTCTGCCCCGAGGCGGAAATCACCCTTCTGGAGCGGGGAAGCGACCTCAGCTACGCGAACTGCGGTTTCCCCTTTCACATAGGGGGCGAGGTGAGAGACAGGACCGGCCTGACCCACATGGGATTCGGGCCGGCAAGGGACGTGGAATACTTCGAGCGCTACGCCTTCACGAACGCCCTGACGGGGCACGTGGTCACGTCCATCGACAGGAAGAAAAAGCAGGTCGCGGTGCGCGTCGTTGCCGATGGGACGACGAAGGTTCTGCCCTGGGACAAGCTCGTCATCGCCACGGGCGCCTCTCCGATACGCCTCGACGTTCCGGGAATGGGAGCGCGGGGCGGACTCGGCAACGTATTCAACCTCTGGACCCTGCGGGACACGATCGCTATCTGCGAGGCGCTGGAGCGGGAGAAACCCAAAAAAGCCGTCGTCGTCGGGGCCGGTCTCGTCGGCGTCGAAACGGCGGAGGCGCTCAGGGGGCGGGGACTGGACGTGACGCTGATCGACGCTCTGCCTCATCCCCTGGCCGCCCTTGTCGGCACGGAGTTCGGCACGATGCTGCGGACGCAGCTCGCGAAAAACGGGGTGTCCTTTTACGGAGGAGAGCGCCTCACGGCGCTCGAGGGCGGGGAGAGGGCGCGGAAGGTCGTCACCGACAAACGGGCGATCGAGGCGGATATCGTCATCGTCGCAGCGGGCGTTCGCCCCAACATCGAGCTGGCCCGGGACGCGAAGCTCAGAATTGGGACGAGAGCCATTCGGGTCGACAGGTTCATGCGGACCTCCGACCCCGACATTTACGCCGGCGGGGACTGCGTGGAAAGCCGCAACATTCTGACGGGAAAACCCGTCTGGCAGCCCATGGGATCCACGGCCAACCGGCATGGACGCGTGATCGCCGATCACATCGCCGGCCTGGCCCGGCCCGGAGCGAGGGGAACCTTTACGGGATCGACTTTTACGGGCGTGGAGGGTACGGCAATCGCCCGCGTTTTCGACTGGAGCGTCGGCAAAACCGGACTGACCTCCGAGGCCGCCAGAGAAGCGGGCTTTGCGCCTGTGGAGGTTCTCGCCTCCAACCCCGATCTTCCGGGCTTTATGCCGGGCGTCGCCACTTTTTTCATTCGCCTGGTGGCGGACGCGTCGACGCGACGCGTGCTCGGTGCGCAGATGACGGGGCCGGGAAGGCTCGACAAGCGGTTGGACGTCATCGCCACGGCGATCATGGGAAAGCTGACCGTCGACCACCTGGCCGACGTCGACCTCGCTTACGCGCCTCCCTTTTCCTCGGCGCTGGATCCCGTCACGCACGCGGCCAACGCCCTGCGCAACAAAATGGAGGGACTCATGCCGGGATATTCACCCGTGGAGTTGAGGGCAAAGGCCGAGCGGGGCGATGATTTCGTCATTTTGGACGTGCGCGGCGAAAAGGAACTGGAGCGTTTCGGCAAACTCTCGTTCGATAAAAATAATAAAACTAATAAATCGATATCCGCTAAAGCTCCGCGGAAATTTCGTCACATCCCGCTGGGCGAGCTGAAGGACAGGGTCGCGGAGCTTCCCCGGGACAGGGAGATCATCGTGGTGTGTCGAGCGGGTGTGCGAGCCTGGAGCGCGTGTTCCATGCTGAGGCGCTGCGGGTATACAAAATTTGCAGTCCTTGAGGGCGGAATGGCCGCGTGGCCGTACGAGGTCGTTCCCCATCCCTGACCTCGCGGAGGTCCCCTGTGTTTCGGGCGCTGTCCGGCCTCTTCGGGGAGGCCGGAATTTTTTTGTCCTCTCTCCGATTTTTCGGCTCGCCTTTCGCCTTGAATGCGACGATTTCCGTCCGGATCACCAGCAACAGGAAGCACCATAAAATTGCCATCGCCACCTGCTGCGTCACATATTCCCAGCCCCACGCCCAATTTTCCATCGTCATTTTGTCGCACCTCTTTTGCTACGTATTTCGTCTGTGTTTCAATTATGCTACAATATACGTAGTTAGTCAATACTTTTACTGTTGTCTGAAAGATGCTTTTACGGCGTAATGTGTAGTATTATGTTTGCCGGAAAAAATGAGAGATTGCGTGATCTTCGACTATCGTGCATCAATGGAGGAAGGGCGATGTTGAAAACCGGGGAGAAAATAAAGGCCTGCAGGGAACGCAGGGGCATGAAACGCCCCGAGCTTGCCCGCCTGATCGGTGTAGACCCCAACACCCTGTATCGCTACGAAAACGGGAGTATCGGTATCCGGGACGAGATGAAGCGGAAAATCGCGCAGGCCCTGGAGCTCAGTATGGCGTATCTGCTGGACGATACGCTGGACGTGGAACTCGACCCCGAGCCGACGATTCCTCCGCAGCTTTATCTTCCCGTCCTCAACCAGGAGGCGTGCGCGGGAAAAGGTTTCAGCTGGGAGGACGCGACGGAGGTGGTCGAGTGGATGCCCTGGCCCGAGCGGGAGACCGGCGGACCGATTGGGCCTGAAAAACCTTACTTCGTGCGCGTGGAAGGGGAGAGCATGATCGGGGCCAACATCGACGACGGCTGCCTGATCCTGATCAACCCGAACCTCGAGGTACGCAGCGGCGACATTGCCTACGTCAAGTGGAACGAGCGCTGCTCGGTGAAGGGCATTATCTTCTACAAGGACGGCAGGGTCGAGCTGCGCCCCGCCAACAGCGATTTCCAGTCCACATGGATCGACAGGGACGAGATCGAGTATCTGGAGATCCTGGGCAAGGTCGTCCGCTGGATGAATATGGGGATTCCAAGGAATATTCTGTAATTCTGAATCTAAATCGAAGGCCTGAAGTTAAAATAGCTGAAAACAGGTTAAACAGGATTCTCATGCCTGATGTTAGCGCCGACCTGTCCGGATCGAGTCCCTGCCTCCGTTGCCGCCGAGCCGATGTATAATAAGTTTTTCAGATTCGGGGTGCGGGAGGTGAGGGGTTGTTCTGGGGGTTCATCGCAATATTGGGAGGGCTCGCCCTGTTTTTGTTCGGGATCGATGCCTGCTGCCGGAGCTTTCAGCATATCGGAGGATGGCTGCACAGCGCCCTTTTTCGACTGGCGAAGGGACGCGTCAAGCCATTTGTATTCGGGACTCTTCTGACCCTGATCACCCAGAACAGCACCGTGGCGACCTCTCTGGCCATCGGTTTCGTCGATATCGGGGCCATGAACCTGACGGAGGCGATTCTGGCCATGAGCGGCGCGAGCTTCGGCGGCGGGATCGTCATTCTTCTGATCAGCCTGGACGTCGTGCGCTTCGCTCCTCTGCTTTTGTTCGTCAGCCTGATTTTGATCCGCCTTTCCAAAAAACCTGTGGTGCAGAGCTACGGGCGCGTTCTGCAGGGAATCTCGCTGGTCCTTATAGGCATGCTGATGATTCAGAACGGGGTCGTTCCACTGTTGCAGTCTCCAACGACAAAATCCCTGATTCTCTGGGGCAGCCGCAATTTTTTTCTGGCGGGGCTCATCGCTTTTGCGCTGACGTCCATCATCCAAAACAACACGGTCGTCATCGCCATCGCCATATCCGTGGCGTCAGCGGGTCTGATGACGATTTCCTCCGGGATGGCCATCGTGCTGGGAGCCCATGTCGGCTCGACGACGATCATCATGCTGTCCGGTCTGGCGGGCAGGCTGAACTCCCGCCGACTGGGGTTCGCCACGGTCCTTTACAAGCTCCTCGGCGCGTTTCTGGTTTTGCTGCTCACACCTCTGATTATCGCGCTCGTTCGAAAGCTGGGACTTTACGGATTTCCCCTCACCGCCGCCTCCTCTCTGGCGACCTTTCAGATCATCCTGGCGACGCTGAACGCCCTTCTGGTCACGCCCTTTTCCGACCTGATCCGAAGGTGCTGCGAGCGCGTTTTCCCCTCTCTCGGCGATCCCGGCGAGCCGGCGTTCCTGAATCGGGAACTTCTGGACGCCCCCGCCGTCGCCCTGACGCTGTTGTCCCGCGAGACGACCCGCCTGGCCAATTTTGTCGAGGCCTTTTTGCAGATTCTGTTCACCGTTCCCTCCGAACGATGGCGGCTGACGCGGCTGCGGGCGAATTTAAAGGACCTGAGCCGGGAGTGTCAGTCTTTTTTGTCCTCTCTGGCGCTTCCGCGGAACGAGGCGGCGCTGATGCGGCGTTACATCAATCTGTCGGTCGCGCTCTCCTCGCTTTCGGACATTATCATCTGCATCGACCGGGAGCTCGTCCCCGTCGATACGTCGCATTTTTCCGGAACCGCCGTCAGAAACCTGATCGATCAGGTACTGACGGTCCTGCGCCTGGCCCTCAGGTTTTTTGTCCTAGGGGACGAGGCTATGGAACGAAGCGCGCGGGCGGAAATCGCGAAATTTCGAAGGGCCGAAAATCAGTTGCGCTACTCTCTGGCCTATGATGAAATGAGCGAAGAGGGCAGCGGCGAGCTGTGGCCTCTGTTGACCGTTTTTGTCAGAATCGTCCACGCATCGGAGCGTATGCTGGAAAGCGTGAAACTTGCGCCTCCGGCGATGCGCGAAGGGAAGGTGACGGGATGAGCATGTTTTCTTTTTTATCCGGGATGCCCTTTTTGCCCGGGGCGGGAAAACGCTCGCGGGGACAGGACGCTCCTCAGCACGGAGGGCAGGAAAGGGCGCTCAACGAAATCCTCATGACTCAGGACAGGGAACACGTCATGAACCTCGTTCTGGAGATGGGAACGAAGGCGCGCGACATGCTTGCCCGCTCGCTTTCCATCCTGGTCAGCGAGGAGGAGGCGGATGCCCACTCCGTCATCGAAGACGACGGCGTGGTCGACAGACTGGAAATCGCGATCAACTGGGAATGTTTTTCGATCGCGGCCATGCGTCAGCCCGTTCAGGACGATCTGCGCTATATCTTCGCGGTCGTCAGAATGACGACCGACCTCGAGCGAATAGGGGACGAGGCCACCAACATCGCCCGCCACCTTCTGCGCTACAGGCCCTACTGGGACAGGATCGAGGACATGAAAGAGGTTTCCGTCATCCTGAACCTCGTGCTCGAGCAACTGGACGACGCACTGACCGCGCTGAAAACCGGGGACTTTCTGCTGGCCCGCAGGGTATTCGAGAGGGATGACGAGGTCGATAAAATGTACGACACCCTCTACGACGATTTTTTAAACAACGCCTCCGCCTGTGAGAACAGGGAGTTCACCCGCAAGGCCTACGTTCTGGCGCTGGCACGCCATCTGGAACGCGCCGGCGATCACGTCACGAACATCGCGGAATCTCTCTGCTTCGCGCTGACCGGCGAGCGCATCACTCCGGAGTCCGACCCCCACAAGGAGTGAGGGGAGGAGCCGGGCGGAGAAGTTTTACGGTCTTTACAGGTTTTTTCGATATATCGTGCTGAGGCTGAATTTCGCCCCGATATGATCCTGTCGGGCCGCCCGGCGGTACCATTTAACGGCCTCCTCGTCGTCCTGAGGGATCCCCCGGCCGTTTTCGTACATCCACCCGAGGTTGAACTGAGCCCCGACGTGCCCCTGTTCGGCCGCCATGCGATACCATTTGACGGCCTCTTCGTCGTCCTGCGAGGTCCCGTGACCATTTTCATACATCCACCCAAGGACAAACTGAGCTCCGCTGTCACCCTGTTCGGCGGCCCGACGGTACCATTCCTCGGCCTGCGCGTCGTCTTTCGGAACTCTTCGTCCCCTTCGATACATCACGCCCAAAAGGCACTGAGCTTCGACAAGACCCTGCCCGGCCGCTTTGTGGTACCATTTGACGGCCTCCTCGTCGTTCTGGGGAACTCCCCGGCCCTTCCGGTACATCAGGCCCAGAATAAACTGCGCCCTGCCATGCCCCTGTTCGGCCGCTTTGCGGAACCATTCCGCGGCCTGTCCGTCGTCCTGGGAAACGCCCTGGCCCTTCTGATACATCCGCGCCAAACTGAACTGCGCGTCGGCGTCGCCCGATTCGGCCGCCCGACGGCAGAGCTCGAAGGCCTCTTCATCGGCCTGCGCGTTGTTCTGCGAAATTTCTTCGCCGTCCCAGGACAATGGATCGGACATCAAACCACACTTCTTTCTGCCATCTTTATGCCCCTTCGAAACCGGAGGCCCGTGAGCGGCGCCGCAGGCTACTCCTTTTCATCTTCTTCTCCGCCGAGACCCAGCATGGCGGAAACGTCGAAGGCGTCATCCGTTCGGGCGCGTATGGACTCGACCTCCTGGTTCAGCTTCTCTTTTGCCTCCAGAATGACTCCGGCCTGTTCCAGCCTCTGAAAGGCGACGTCCTTCAGCCCTCTGTCATACAGCTCCGTGGCCGCGTTGACGATAAAAGCTCCCAAAAAGGCGTCCAGCTTGCGCGCGTTTTCTTCCTCCGTATCGCCGAAGTGCTTCTGCGTCATCCGAAGGATATCCCACGCGAGTTTCTCCCGGCTGATGGCTCCCAGTTCGTCGAGTACCCTGTCGAACTCCGATTTCTGCGCGGTGGAGTCGACGTAACGCTCCGTGGACATCACGTCGTATTTGGGAACGAAATTTTCCTCTGCCGGAATTTCTTCCTTTTTCGGTTTTTTACGGCTCGCTATGATCCTCGCCCCCCAATACTATTTCTGCCTGTTTTCGGATTTCGACTCTGAAATTAAACTTCAACCCGCTCTGATTTTACTCTTTTTTCGGATTCTCTTCGAGGGCCATGCTCATAATACGGGATAATCCGCGCGCAAATCGTCCCGGATCGGTAAGCGTTCCGCCGTCCAGAATCAGGGCCTGGTCGTAGAGTACGGAGATAAAATCTTCCGTCCTCTCGTCGTTTGCCTCGGCCAGGGACATCAGGCGTCTGACGACGGGATGCTCCGGGTTCAGCTCGAGGACGCGTTTGACGACGGGAATCTCGTGCCCCATGGCGTGCATCAGCTGCTCCATCTGCAGGGACATGGCGTTCTCGGCGCCGACAAGGCAGGCCGGAGACGACTTCATGCGGACCGAAAGACGCGCGTCGCTCAGTATCTCGGGGAAAAACGCCATGATCTTCTTCTTCAGGGGCTCGAAGGCCCCCTGCAGCGTCTCCAGCTTTTTTTCCGCTTCCTTCCGCTCCTCTTCCCCCGTCGCCTGAACCTCGGCGGAGCCGACGTTGAGAAATTTCTTCTCTCCGTACTCCGGGGTCTGCGCCATGACGACCTCATCCACCGGATCCGTGAGCAGCAGGACCTCGTATCCCTTCTCCGCAAACGCCTCCAGCTTCGGCGAGTCCTTCAGGGCGGAAGCGTCCCTCCCAACGAGGTAATAAATACCCTCCTGATCGGGTTTCATGCGCTTTATATACTCGTCCGGCGTCGTCCAGCCGCTTCCCTTCTCCGCGTTCTCCACGAGTTGCATCGCGGTGGAGCGGAACAGGGAAAGCTCGAGTATTGTCTGCGCGTGTTCCCTGTCCTGAACGACGCCTTCCTTGAACACCCTTCCGAAGGCCGTCCAGAATTTCTCGTACGTCTCCCGCTCGCCTTCCAGCATTTTGCGAAGGCTCGAAAACACCTTCCGCAGCGTGCTGCGGCGTATCACGCGAACGCGCGGGTCCTCCTGCAGAATTTCGCGCGAAATATTGAGCGGCAGGTCCTCGGAGTCAATCACGCCCCGAATGAAGCGGAGGTACTCCGGGATCAGGTCTTTGCAGTCGTTCATGATGAAAACGCGCCGAATATAGAGGCTGACGCCGCCGCTGCGGTCGTTTGTGAACATGTCGAAGGGCGCCTGTGAGGGAACGAAAAGCAGCCCTTTGAAGTTGACCGATCCCTCGGCGTTGATGGCGATGCGCGTCAGAGGTTCCTGCCAGTCGTGCGAGAGATGGCGGTAAAATTCGCGGTATTCGTCCTCCGTAACCTCGGCCTCAGGCCGGCTCCAGATCGCCTTTTGGGAGTTGATGACCTCGTCCTCGACGGTCTCCACCTTATCCTTCCACTTCGAGCAGTTCATCACGATGGGATAGGCGATGAAATCGGAGTACTTTCTGACGATATCCCGCAGCGTCCACTCGTCGACGTAGTCCTTTTCGTCCTCACCGGCGGCGCGAAGCCAGAGCTTCACCGACGTGCCGCACTCGGGACGCGTCGCCTCCTCCACGACATAGGAACCCTCGCCGGCGGACTCGAACCGCCAGGCCTCCGTCGCTCCCAGCCGCCTCGAAATCAGCTCCACCCTTTCGGCGACCATGAAGGCGGAGTAGAAGCCCACCCCGAACTGTCCGATCAGCATTTCCTGCGTCGAAAGGGAGTCGTTCTTTCCGGAAGAATCGCCTTTCCCGGCCGTGGCCAGAAACTCCTTCGTTCCCGACCTGGCGATCGTTCCGATGTATTCGACGATCTCGTCGCGGCTCATGCCGATGCCGTTATCCTCGATCGTCAATGTTCGCTTCTCCCTGTCGCGCAGGATACGAATCCCGGGTTCGTACTCCCCGTACTCCTCGCTGTTGGAAAGAACCTCAATCCTGCGTTTATCCAACGCGTCGGAGGCGTTGGATATCAGCTCCCGCAAAAAAATTTCCTTATTGGAATAAACCGAGTGAATCATCATCTTCAGAAGCTCTGCGGCCTCCGACTGAAAGAAAAGTTTCTCCTGCGCCACGCGTCGCGACCTCCTTAAAACTAAAGACATGATCTGCCTTAATTAAAAAGGGTTCCCGAAGGAAACCCTTTTGTTATGTTTTTCTTTTCAGAATTATATCTCTTAGTGCCAATGGTGCAATATGGGAGCGCCGCAATCGATCCTGATTTTATGCAAATCGCTATTTTATCAGCTGTCCAAAGAGCATCCAGACCCCGGAGGTATTGCGCACCAGACGATAACCCACCAGCCCGTCGTTCATGATGCGCTGCTGAGTGCGATAATCGCGCAGGGGGGCGCTTACGTGTCGCTTCATGCGAATGGAAGGACTGTGTTTCACGTCCTTGCGAAGCAGATAACGCATGTGCCCCCCGTATCGCTCCTTCAGGTGAAAAGCGTAGAACCCGCAGTCCATGACGTTGCGCAGGCTGTAGAGGTTTCGCGGCGAGACGGTGGTGTAAAAATAATCAAAATCGTCCCAGAGAAGGTCCTCCATGAAAAAACAGGTGAGAAACTGGAGGTTGTTGCCGCGATAGTCCCGATGCACGACGCAGTACTCGATGAAGGCCATGCGCCGCATCTGATCGGGCAGGAGCTTCATATCCTCGCGCAGGACCTCTTCGTCGCGAGTCTCGAAAAGAACCGTCCTCATGCAGACGATGCGCCTGCCGTCGTGAATCCCGAGAATCACGCCTCCGCCGTCCAGAATGTGCAGAAATTCCTCGTCTGTCCCCGGGACGAAAAGCTCGGGATTCGCGTTGGAGGCCATGACGCGATGCAGCGCCAGAGCCTCCTCCCTGTCGTCCATCGTCAGCCGACGCAGAATACAGGGAACCTTAACGAAAAATTCGGACTTTTTTCGTCTCTTCAGGCACAGGTGATACTCTCCAAAATCCTTCATCACAACACCCTCCTCAGGCTCTCAGGTCGGAGTTTGGATGCGTGGTCAGAAAATACGGATAGAATATTTTCAGCCGTTTTTCAGGTGTTCGAGATAGGCTTTTTCGAGCTGGGCAAGCACGGCGCAGACCCTGTCGGCCAGGCGTTCGTTCCCCGCGGAATAGTACATCAGGGCGCCGCGAATGTCCTGCTTCGCCGTCGCGTAATAAGTGGAAAAAATCTCTGTTCCCACAAGAACGTTGTACTGGGGGTCGAACATGTCGTGGGCCTTCGCGATATGGGGATACTTCTTTTTGATTTTTTTCTGATGGACGCTCCACCGCACCTGCATCAGGCCGTAATCTCCGCCCCGGGAAAGCGCGTTGTATTTTGCGGAAGATTCGTTGACGATCATAGCCGCGATAACGAACGGATCCTGATCGAACTTCTGGCAGGCCTGCATGATATAAAGAGCATATTTATCGGCGCTTTCATCGTTCAGGTTTTTATTGTAGCGCTGAAAAAGCGCGGCAATGCTCTTTCTTTTCGCGTCGTTCCTTCTTTTTTGGTCCTGTTCGATCATTTGACTTTTGACGTCTTCCGAAAGCAGATGATCGAAGGTCGGCATGGCAGGCGATATAAGGCTGACCGGATTACCGGACTGCTGCAAAGAGGGGAAATCATAGGCTTCCGGCTCGGCGCTGGCCGGAGGAACTCCCATATACGCCAAAAGGATCCCAACTCCCAAAACCCTGATGCTCATTGTGAGCAAAAAATGACCTTTCTGATTCTTCATCACAATACCTCCACTGAAAGCGCAAAAGATTTCCTTTACCCGTTTTCGTTTGGTCATATCCGGAGCGGAACATGGAACTTCCGCATCGCACACGGCGGGTATGGCCTGATATCTGCTGCCCCCCTCTGTAGATGATTTTAGCGGTGTAAAAATTCAGCGTTATTGCAACGCCTTTTTAACGCACACATATTAGCATACCTCCAGGAAGACAAAACCCTGTAAAAAATGAAAAGAGAAGTACGTAAATCCCCTCCTTATCTGAAGCTCCGTTTTTTCTCCCTGACGGAAGATCATTTTTGTACTGACTTATTCTTCTGTACGGACTTATCCAACGATGCTGATTTATTTTGTTGTTCTCTCAATTCTTTTTCTTTCATTTCATTGAGAATACTCGTACCTTTTTCGTATCGAACCACGGCTTCCTTCCAGTTCCCGTCCTCGTCGGGGGCGTAATCCCCCGCGACTGCTCTGAGGCTGACCCGCGCGACGTACATGTCCCGAACGGCGCTCAGGTAATCCGTCCGCACTCTCTGGTTCTCCGTCTGCGCGTTGATCAGATCGATCTGCGCTCCCATGCCCTCGTTGTACATCAGCTCCGTGATGCGCAGTTCCTCGTCGGAGCGCTCCACCTGACGCTTCTTGTCCTTTTCCAGGGCCGCGGCCCGGTCCCAGTTGTTACGGGCGATCGAAAGATCTCTGGCCCCGAAGATCTCAACGGATCGAAGCCCGGCCTCCGCGGCCTGTATGAGGCGGTCCGCGTTCAAAATGTTGTATTTAGTCTCGTTGCCGTCCGCTATGGGGATGTTCAGGCTCAGCGACGCCGTCATTTCTCCCTTTTGGACGGAACCGGAGTTCCAGGGATCCGACAGCGGCACCCAGGAAATTCCCGCGGTCAGCGTCGGAGACAGGCCCTTTTCCCTCAGTTTTTTTACCACCCGGCTTCTGTCGAGCTCCAGGCGGGCGGCGCGGATCGCGGGGCGGAGGAGAAGGGTTTTTTCCAGGCTGGTGGTGACGTTGAACTCGGGGAGGAGCAGAGGTTCTTCGATGGGGACGACCTCCGTTCCCCCTGCCAGCGTCGCCAGCGTCGCCAGCAGGTTGCGATACTGAGCCTCGGCGTTGGTGACGAGGCTTTCAGCCTCCACGACCTGCGCCTCCGAGCGGATGAGATCCAGTCTGGGGACGATCTGCTGTTTGTATTTTTCCTCGATGACGCGGTTGTTTTCAATGCGCTGGCGAAGCACGTCCTTCTGAAGGGCGATATTTTCCCGCGCCAGGGCGGCGGACCAGTAATTTTCCTCCGCCGTCGAGACGAGGCTGTTGACGTCCTCGTCAAAATTGGCCCGCCGGCTCTCGTAGTATAAAATTCGCTGCCGCTCGTCCAGCGTGTAAGTCCCGGCGACGTCGATGCGGTGCGTCAGCCCGAGCGTCGTGTTGTAAGCGGTGATGTCCTTTTCCCGGATGCCTGACTGCGCGCTCGCGCTTCCCGTAAGATAGGAGCCGCTCGCCCCCCCCGCAAGGGACGGGCGCTGGTAGGCCACGGAGGCCAGCACCTCGTAATAAGCCGCCTCGACGGATCGAATCGCCGACTGCAGCGCGTAGTTCTGATTTTTTACCATCCCGATGTATCTGTCGAGGCTGACGACCTCCGCCGCCGCCGTTTCATTCGAAAAAAACATCAGGAACGCAACGACAGAAAACAAAAAACGTTTCATAATGTCACCCACCTCGGTTGAAAAGCGTAAAGTAAAGCAGAAGCCATAAAATTGATTCTCAAAATGCCCGCACCGCGGCAGACATTTTAAACGTGGCTGTCATTATATAATAAATTTCAACCCGGGGCGGTCGCGTGCATTCGCCCGTGAATTCGGCGGTGAAGAGACGCAGCAATTCGATTTCAGAGAACAATACTGGCATGATAAATATTTCGAAAACGCATTAGGTATCTTGACATATTGATCTAAACCTTGTATGCTGTCTACATGCCGTCTTTGTGGTCGGTAATTTTGTATGTTTTAGGAGGCTTTTTTTAATGGCTCAGGGTACCGTGAAGTGGTTCAACGAAAGCAAGGGGTATGGTTTCATCACTGCTGACGAGGGTAAGGATGTGTTTGTGCACTATAGTGCGATAAGGGGTGATGGTTTCAAAACCCTTGCTGAAGGCCAGAAGGTATCGTTTGAAATTGTGAATGGCGAGAAGGGACCACAGGCAGCCGACGTCTCCAGGCTTTAATCTCTTTAAAACCAAAAATGAAAGCCCCCGCAAGGGGGCTTTATTTTTTGTAAATACCATGATGGCCAGAGGCAGGCAGAATAGATTTAAGAGCCACAGGCAAGCGCCTCAAATCTATTCGGGAGAGGATCATCATGGTGACTGCAGGTTTCCCGGGGGAGGCTCGGGGTTTGGTTCAGCGAACCTGTGATCCGGCCGCGAGGCGCAGGGTCACGGCCAGGCCGCCGGAGGGGTTGTTCGCGGCGGTTATTTTTCCTCCATGGCTTTCTATGATGCGTTTTGTTATCGCGAGGCCGAGACCGACCCCGCCTCGCGATCTTTCTCTGGCTCTGTCGGTGCGGTAATACGGCAGGAAAATTTTTTCGAGTTCATCGTCGGAAACTCCCTGCCCGTGGTCCCGTATCGTCAGAGTGACCCATTCGCCATCCGGGGCGACCGCCTCGCGGCGCGCCGTTATTTCGATGCCCGCTTCGGGAACGGTGTAACGAATCGCGTTATGGACTACATTTCCAATCGCCCGCTTCAGGAGAGGCGCGTTTCCGATCACCGATAAATTCGGTATGTTCGCCGAGATGTCCTTCTTCTCCGCGCCGCACTCGAAATCGGCGTCCTCGATGATGGAATCTATTATCTCGTTCAGGTTCACGGACTCGGGCAGCGTCATGTCCTCGGCGCGGGCCAGGGTCAGCAGTTCTTCCACCATGCCGTCGATGCGCCCTATTTCCAGTTCGATGCGGTCCAGGTATTTCCGATCCGCCTGATCCGTCCGGTTCATCTCCGCTCCCTTTCGCAGAAGCGCGCAGGCGACCTCCATTCTTTGCAGCGGAGAGCGAATTTCGTGGGATATGTCGCTCAACAGCCTTTTTTGAGAGGAGACGAGACTTTCCACACGTTCGGCCATCCAGTTGAAGCTCCGGCCCAGAGCGGCGATCTCGTCGCTTCGGCCCGTTATCCCGGCCCCGACTCTCACGGAGAACTCGCCGTCCGCCAGCTTCCCGGTGACGCGGCGAAGCTCGGAGAGCGGCGTCATAAAATTTTTCATGAGCATGAAGCTGAAAATCACGCACATGACCGCGACCAGCAGCATTATTATGTGGTTTCGCCTCCGGGGATCTTCGAAGTTTCTTCTGAATGGACTCAGTCCCGTGATCACACCGGTGCGTCCGGAAGCCGAAACGACCGACGAGACGATGGGCTGACCCGGCCGGTGCTGCTCGCCGGACATGTACGACATGAGCCATTCCCCATCGGACGAATGAAATTTCCTGCCGTCGCGCCGGACGTATATATCCAGCCCGCTTCCGCTCTTCACCTCTTCAATCCATGAAGTCATGAGTTCATCCGGCATCGATTCCGATCGTTCCGCAAGCACGGAGGCCGTCCAGGTCAGATGCTGAAATATTCCCGGGGGCGCGACCTCGCCCCTGTCCTGGATGACATGGGTCAGAGAAAACAGAATGACGGGCAGGAAGAGGACCAGCAGCAGCGTCAGGTATATTTTCCAGAAAAGAGAGGAGACGGCGATTTTTTTCACGATGCGGGTTCCTCCGTCGTCTCTCTTTCGGGAAATACGTACATAAAGCCCTCTCCCCTGAGGGTTCGGATCCTTTCGCTGCCGCAGGAATAGGCTCCCAGCTTATGCCTCAGCTTGCTTATATGCACGCTCAGGCTTCTGTCGAACGCGGTGAGGCGACGCCCCAGAACTCTGATGGACAGGTGTTCGGGAGATATTATCTTTCCCGCGTTTGCGAGCAGAGTTTCCAGCAGCCTGAACTCGACGTTCGTCAGAGGAACGCCATACCCTCCAACCCTGACGGAGCGGGATTTCAGGTCCATTTCCAAATCCACGACGCAAAGAACGTCCTGCGCCGCCGTTGCCTCGAAACCGCCGGCTCGGCGCAGCACCGCCCTCACCCTGGCGGACAGCTCCCGCATATTGAACGGTTTGCAGACGTAGTCGTCCGCGCCGATCTCCAGCCCCACCACTCTGTCGATGTGGTCCCCCTTCGCCGTCAGCATGACCACAGGAATGGTCGAGACGCCCCGGATTTCCCTCAGAACGTCGAACCCGTCCCGTCCGGGAAGCATAACGTCCAGTATTATGATGTCATACGCGACATTCGTCAGCAGGGCCAGCCCCTCGTCTCCGGAGTGTGCGCAGGCAAAATTGAAACCCTCCGACCGAAAATAATCCTCAAGCAGAGCGCAGAGTTCCACATCGTCGTCGATCACAAGGATGCTTCTGATATTCGCTTACCTCCTGTCGTAATAAACCGTAAACATTCAGGCCGGGGGGCGGAGCCCTTGAGTCCTCACCGGCCCCCCTGGAACCCTCATACCTGTTTTCGGCCGGTCACGCGTCGCTCCCGCTCCCGGCAGGCGTGACTTTACACTTCTTTGCATATTTATAACAATTATTTGCCCTGTTTTTACAGCATATTAACATTTTTCGCACTATCCTTAATCAGGTTCGAAGATTTGGAAGACCCAAAAAAGAGGGGGATAAAGTTGAGCGTAAGTTCTGTTTCAGCCGGCAGCATATCGTGGGAAGAGTACCTTGAAAAACTGAAGCAGTTGCGGCAGCAGAAGCAGGCGTTCGCGGTCGCTGAAAATTCGGAAGGCGCGGCCGCCGTGGCGGACCTGAATCCGGATACGATTCTGGCTGAGCTCGAGAGCCTGCAGGACGACCCGGAAAAGCTGAAGGCCCGCGCCGCGGAGCTGGCCTCTCAGGCCGCGGCCGCCGCGGAAACTTCCACAGGCGGGCACATGCTGGAAAAACTCGCGGCCGACCTCGAGGGCGTGGCGAAGAGCGGGGATTTGTCCGCAATGCAGGAAAAACTTTCACGCGGAGGCCCGCCGCCCGCCATGATGTCCGGCCCCGGTGGAATGAGCGGGGCCTCGGGAGCGCGCGCGAAAGGCGTGGAGGCGCGTCTGCTGGAGGACGAAGAAGAAGATGAGGACGAGGACGATCTCATCGCGGACACCATCGAAGAGCTCCTCGAACAGTTGGAGGAGGCGGAGGCGAACAGGACCGCAGAAACCGCTCCCGCCTTCGATATTTCCGCCTTCAGGCTTCAGCGGACCCTGGAGAGCGAGGCCGTGAATACCGGCGACAAAACACAGGTCGCCGTCGGCAGGGAGGATATCGAAAACCTGGTATCCGGCGTAACTTCTTATCTGCAAAGCCGACTGAGCGCGCTTTACACCCAGGCGCAGAATTACGCTTCGCTGAACCTGGTCGGATAGGCATTCGGGACGCAACATTTGCAGGCGATGCCCGGCGTTCGCGCCGGGCATTTCCCAACCCGAGTCACTCGCCGGAGGCTCTGAAACCGGGAATAAACGACAATGAATAACGAGGAGCGTGACCGCTGTGACGTGGAAGGCTTTTTCTAAAATTTTGATTTTTGGAACAGGAATGGTATGCAGCGTCGTTACCGGTTACTTTTTGTATCTCGAACGATATCCCGTGGGGCTGTCCCTGTTTGCACTCACCGCTCTCCTTTTGTTTTTCGCGATGAGCGACCTGAGCCCTGCGGCGAACCAGGAGCTGCTGGACTACGGATTTTTCGAACCGGACGCCGGAGTGCGGAGAACCCTGACTGAGCTCGCGCTGTTGACTGCAGACAACGCCCTCAACGGAGTGAAGAACATCGGACGCGCTCTGCCATGCACCCCCATCGAGCTTTCAGCGCTGGAAGATCGGCTTATCCCACTGCTGGATGAATTGGACGTTCCCACGGAGAACAAAAAGAACATCGTCGAGGAAATCGACAGACTCCGTGCGCGCTCTCGTCAGACCGAGGGGCGAAAAGCCCTGCGCGGCGGCAGGCGTTAGAAGCAATATATCACTCCGACATAAAAACACCTGCTCGAACGCAACCTGTCAATTATCGGATAAGCTGATGTTCGTTCACCTCAAAAAACCGCTGATCGGGCGCGGCGGGGCGGGGAGGGGAGAAATTTTCCGCTTCCCTGCCCCGCCTGATTAAATATTACGATGTCAGTTACAGCGACCTGGACGAATGTGTGAAATTTATTCCCCAGAACGGAAATTTTCCATCCTTCAAAAGCATTGCCGCCTGTACATCCGTTTTTTACAGCCGTCATACCGCTCAACCGGTAAGCGTTCACCAGGGATTCAGCGAATGTGCGCGCCGGCATTCCCCCTGCTCCAAAAATAACAGCGTTGAGAGCAAACTCTGCGATTCGGGAGTTCAGGGTCATAATGCCGCATCCGGGGACAGGGAGAACTGTGAGAAGCGTGTATCCGTCTTCCGTAATAAAGTCCAGAAGTTCTTCCAGCGTCCACTCTTTCTCTGATTTAAATGGACGCCCTGCGGAATCTGTCGCTTTCCATTCCCTGATCTGCGGTTTTTGCGAGTCCATGCGAAAATCTATGCGAATCGTCAGTGATTCCGGATTTCCGGGCCTGGAGAAGTTGGCAGATTAACATTTTTCGACTCCGAGGGGAGATAATCCTTTCGTTTTTGCTTCAATCTTGACATCAATGATCGGGTGCCCCATAATGCTTTTGTCCAGGTCTTTGTTCAACATACATATAATTGCTCGCAGTCCGACTTTATAACAGTATTCTCCGGCGGATTCGTTTACGGGGATGCAGGTTCTCATCAAGAATTGCGGGGTGTTGCGCATGTTGCTGGTAAAGGATTCCTTCTCTTCCATGTTTCGATCCGTAGCTTTGCTGTGGCAGAACAATACTGCGCGTCTCGGCGAAATAGATTCCCGTTTCGGCGACGGCGATCATGGCGTGACCATCGGAAAGATGGCGGCGCTGATTCTGTCGCGCCTGGACGAATGGCGGGACGAGAGCATCAGGAGCTTTATCGAAAACCTTGGTTCCGGTTTCATGGAGATCGGCGGAGGAAGCGCGGGACCCCTTTACGGCACCCTGGTGGGGGGGTTCGCCGAGGCGCTCTCCGGGGAAACGGAAGTGGACGCCGCGACGCTGAAGGCGATGTTCGCCGCCGGCAGGGACGCGCTGTTCGACATCACAAAGGCGCGGGTGGGGGACAAGACCATGATGGACGCGCTGATTCCCGCGGTAGAAGCCGCGCAGCAGGCCGAAAATGACGTTCTGTCCGTTCTCCGGGCTTCCGCCTCGGCGGCGGACCAGGGGGTCCGGGACACCGAAAACATGGTGTCGAAGTTCGGACGCGCCCGCAGCTACGGCGACAAAACCCTTGGAACCCCCGACGTCGGAGCCGTAAGCACCGCGCTGCTCTTCGAAGGCCTTTCTCAAGGGGCATAGCCCCTTGACCCGTTACCGCTTTCGCGGGGGGTAGGGGTATGGGAGATATGTACGGCCCCTCCCGCTGGTCGGGAGGAGGGGTTTTTTAAGTAGGAACAGGGGGGTGCGACCCCCTGAGGGTGAATTTTTTTAAGAGGGGGACGGCATAAATGAAGATGAAGAAGTTTATCAACGCGCAGGACAGTCTGACGAAGGAACTGCTGGAGGGTTTTGCGGCCGCTCATCGTGATCTCGTGACGCTGAAGCCGGGGAACACGGTGGTGAACAACAAACTCTCGAGCGCGAACCGCGTGACCATCGTGACGCAGGGCGGGGCGGGCCATGAGCCGGCGCTGAGCGGTTTTGTGGGCGAGGGGATGCTGGATGTCAGCGTGGTCGGCGACATCTTCGCAGCACCGGGGCCCCAGGCCTGCGTGGACGCCATAAAGCTGGCGGACAGGGGCAGGGGGGTTCTCTACGTCGTTTTGAACCACGCGGGCGACATGCTGACCGGGAACCTGACCATGAAGCAGGTCGCTAAGGAAGGGCTTCACGTGATCAAAGTGGTCACTCAGGAGGACGTCGCCAACGCGCCCCGCGAGAACAGCGACGACCGCCGCGGACTGGTGGGCGCCGTGCCGACGTACAAGATTGCGGGCGGGGCCGCGGCGGCGGGCAAAAGCCTCGAAGAGGTCGCCGCCGTCGCGCAGCGTTTCGCGGACAATATGGCCACTCTGGCGGTGGCGGTGCGCGGGGCCACTCATCCCTCCACCGGCAGTATGCTGGCCGACCTGAACGAGGACGAGATGGAAGTCGGAATGGGACAGCACGGCGAGGGCGGCGGCGGGCGTCAGCCGATGAAAAGCGCCGACGAAACCGCTGAAATCATGCTGAATGCGCTGCTCGCCGACCTGTCCGTCAAATCCGGCGAAAAGGTGATGCTGATTTTGAACGGCACCGGGGCGACCACCCTGATGGAACTCTTCATTGTTTATCGTCGTTGCGAACAGCTTCTGAAGGCGAAGAACATCGAGATCGCGGCGAACCACGTAGGGGAGCTCCTCACCGTGCAGGAGCAGGCGGGTTTCCAGATGTTCCTGGCGAGGATGGACGACGAGCTGCTCCGCTACTGGAACGCCCCCTGCAACACCCCCTATATGAAAAAGGTCTGAGCCGTGGCGGACAGAGACGACGGCGGGCTCGCCAAAAACGCCAAAAATTACCATCCGGACGTTCCGCAGGCCGGCGGCGGTTTCTTCCTGAAGGGGGGGGAGGGTTGCGACTGGGGGACGAAGAACCGCCTCGCGCGGATGTTCAGCTCCAAAAGCGGCAACACGGTGATGCTGGCGTTCGATCATGGCTATATCATGGGTCCGACGACCGGGCTCGAGAGGCTGGATCTCGCGATTCCCCCGCTCATTCCGTTTGTCGACGTGCTGATGGGGACGCGCGGCGCGCTGCGCTCCTGTATTCCCGCAACGGCCGAAAAGCCCCTCTGCCTGCGCGTCAACTACGATTCCTCCGTCCTGTACGACGACATGAGCAACGGGGGCGGGATCGCCTGCGACATCGGAAACGCCATCCGGATGAACGCCTCGTGCATGGCGGTTCAAACGTTCATAGGCGCGGCGGGGGAGAAAAATTCTCTGGAGCTGCTGGCGAGGACGGTGGACGCCGGAACCGACTACGGCATTCCCGTTCTCGGCGTGGTCGCGGTGGGCAAGCAGATGGAGCGGACCGAACAGTTTTTCCTTCTGGCCACGCGCCTGGTTGCGGAAAATGGCGCTCACCTGGTGAAAACCTATTACTGCGAGGGCTTTGAGCGCGTGACGGCGGCCTGCCCCGTTCCCATCGTGATCGCGGGCGGGAAAAAGCTGCCGGAGTCCGAGGCGCTTACCCTGGCGTACCGCGCCATATCCGAGGGCGCGCGGGGAGTGGACATGGGCCGCAACATCTTCCAGGCGCAGAACCCGATCGCCATGTGCCGCGCCATAGCCAAAGTGGTCCACGAGGGCTTCACTGACGCGCGGGCCTTCGAGTATTACACGGAGCTTTTGCAAACGGAAAATAAATAGAATAAAAACAGGGGGTATGAATATGAGCGCCGAGTACATGCACATCGGAATACCGGTTACGAAAAGAAAGCCTGGCATGACCTACAACGAGGGCCTGAAAATCTGGATGAGCAACCCGGACGATTACGACTACAAAATCGAGTATCTGAGGTTCGAGGAGGGGACTCCGTTCCCGGAGATCATGCACAAAAACCCCCACATCGCCTTTAAGGTGGACGATGCGGAACACTACATCAGGGACGCCGACCAGGTACTCTTCCCGCTCACCGAGATCGGCCCCGGCACACGCATCGCCTTTGTCATCAAGGACGACACGATTCTGGAGCTGTACGAGCAGAAATAAAGCGCCCGAGGAGGGTGTCGTTTGGCATGAGGCGGGGCTCGGCCGGGAGGTCGGGCCCATTTTTACACTCGTTGTTATGTACTTTTGTTTAGTATTGTAACTATGAGAAACAGGTGTATCATGTCTGTCGGGATTGCGCGGTCGCCGACGGAGGTCGCGGATCCCCGTTTCCCGGTATTGAATACACCTGAAAAAAACGAGGAGGAATACGGTGATGAAAAGGCTATTGAAGGCGCTTTTTGTGGTGGCGGCGTTGGTTTTGGCGGTCTGTATCGGCGTCGTCGGAAACGCTCAGGCGGCGGATTTCACTTTGAAAATAGGCGCTACCGTTCAGGAGGACTCCGCCAGCGGCATCTCGCTCATCGAATATTTCAAACCCTGGGTGGAGGAAAAATCCGGCGGCAGGATCAAAGTGGAGGTTTACTGCAATTCCGTGCTGGGCGGGGACCGGCAGATGTACGAATCCCTGCAGGTCAACACCCTGGAGGCGAACTTCGGACCTCTTTCCGTCCTCGCCAACTTCGAGCCGAACTTCAGCATCGTCGACGCTCCGTTCCTGTTCAAAAACAAGGAAACGGCCTACGCCGCCCTCGATGGGGCGTTTGGGGCCCTGCTCGCCGAAAACCTGCCGAAAAGCGGTATGCGGGTGCTGGGCTACGGCGAAAACGCCTTCCGCAATATCTCGAATAACGTCAGGCCCGTCAAAACCCTGGAGGATATGAAAGGTCTTAAAATTCGCGTCATGGAAGCGCCGGTCTACATCAACACCATGAAAGCCCTTGGCGCCAACGGAACGCCGATGGCCTTCAACGAACTGTACACCGCTCTTCAGCAGGGGACGGTCGACGGGCAGGACAATGGCGTCGTGCTGACGTATACCTCCAAAGTCTACGAGGTTCTGAAATATTACACGTTCACCGAACACTGCTACGCCGCGAACGCCTACGTGTTCTCCGAGGCGTTCCTGC
>JAITPZ010000296.1 GCA_031289165.1 Synergistaceae bacterium | reverse complement strand
TGTGATATCACTCCGCCGGATGTATCGCTGAAACCGCGTAAAATATGGGAACCGGAGGGTTTTTTGTTGAATACACGTCATGGCAGGCTCCAGGTTCTCTTATCTTTGGATTGAATTTTTGGCCGAACCTGACGAACGATTCACGAGGGCTTTTACGGGCCCGCCGGATCGCGGATCGGGTAACGCCGGTCAGCGCCCGCGTGTCGCTCATACCCGCTTCGATGCAGTACCGCAGTTCATCGGTCTGACGGCTCAATAATTCGTCGCCGTAAATGAAACGGGGAGAACAGGCGCCTTCAACGGCGACGGTCTCCCCCGGGAGCGCAACCGGCAAGCGGAGTTCGCTACCTTCCCGTGCTGCCGAATCCTCCGTCGCCGCGCGCCGTTTCGTCCAGGGCCTCGACCTCGTTCCACTCGGCCTGGATAACCGGCGCGATAATCATCTGGGCTATCCTGTCTCCGGGTTCTATGGTAAAGGGGTCGGGCCCCAGGTTCATCAGGATGATCCCGATCTCGCCCCGGTAGTCGGCGTCAATCGTTCCAGGGCTGTTCGGCAGAGTGATCCCGTCCTTCAGAGCCAGGCCGCTGCGCGGGCGTATCTGAGCCTCATAGCCGACGGGCAGGGCTATTCGGATTCCCGTGGGGACGAGCGTGCGTTCGCCGGGCAGCAGAACCTGCTGCTCCACCGCGCGAATATCCATTCCTGCCGACACCGGAGTGGCGTATTCCGGAATCGAAAATTTCCGAGCGCGCTCGTCGCGCACAATCGCCACCTTTACCCTGTTCATAACGACAGTCCCTTCGCGGAGCCCTTCCGCTGTAACGAGGGTCGCGGCCACGATCCGGCCGTTCCCCCCCGCGGTCGTGACGATCGCGGTCGCCGCTGCGCGACGGTCCGGGGTCGCTGCCCGCAAGGCTCTCGATCAGGGTTTCGCGCTCGCGCTCACTCGGAACGACGTCGGCGAAACCGGCCTCCAGGACCTTTGCCTCGTCGAATACGACGCGTCGGCGCGTCAGGTTGACGCGGCCCATGTCGTCGATCTCTTTGACCATGACCAGAACCCTGTCGCCGGGCTTGAATACGTCCTCGACCTTCGGGACGCGGTGCGTGCTGACCTCGCTGAGGTGCAGCAGCCCCTCCTTTCCGGGGAGGCATTCGACGAACGCGCCGAAGGACATCAGGCGCGTGACGGTACCGTGATAGACCTCGCCCGCCTCCAGGTTCTTCGTCAGGCCGCGGATGATCGTGAGAGCCTCGTTGACCTGCTCCTGCGTCGGGCCGGCGATGCTGACGTCTCCCGTGTCCTCGACGTTGATCTTGACCCCCGTTCTCTGCGTGATGCTGCGGATCATCTTGCCGCCGGGACCGATGACGTCGCGGATCTTCTCGGGGTCGATCGTCGTTTTGTGGATGCGCGGCGCATTGGGAGAGAGGCTGTCCGGCGTGGAGATCGCCGCTTCCATTTTGTCGAGAATCTGCATACGGGCCCTGCGCGCCTGGTCCAGCGCGCTCTGCAGCACCTCCCGGGTGATGCCGCCCGCCTTGTTGTCCATCTGCAGGGCCGTCACGCCCTCGCGCGTTCCGGCGACCTTGAAGTCCATGTCGCCGTAATGGTCCTCCAGGCCCTGAATGTCGGTGAGAACCTGAACCTTGTCCCCCTCCCGGATCAGTCCCATCGCGATGCCCGCCACATGTCTGCGAAGGGGCACGCCCGCGTGCATCATCGAAAGGCTTCCGCCGCAGATGCTGGCCTGGGAGCTGGAGCCGTTCGACTCCAGTATGTCCGACACGACGCGGATGACGTAGGGGAAATCGTCCTCGGCGGGGATCACGTAACGCAGGGCGCGCTCGGCCAGAGCGCCGTGGCCGATCTCCCGGCGGCCGGGGCCGCGCATCGGGCGCACCTCGCCCACCGAGTAGGGCGGAAAGTTATAGTGCAGAATGAAACGCTTGGCGGGCTCGTCCAGTTTGATGCCGTCGAGAACCTGATCGTCCTCCCCGACCATACCCAGAGTGGTGACCGCCAGGGCCTGCGTTTCGCCGCGCGTAAAAAGCGCCGACCCGTGGACCCGGGGCAGCACGCCCATCTCGCAGCTGATCTCGCGGAGCTGATCCATCGCGCGTCCATCGACGCGCAACCCCTCGTTCACGATGATGGATCTCATGATCTTTTTGACCCTTTCCTCGATGAACGCGGAGATGTAATCCCCCGTTCCGGGGTGGGACTCGGCAAAATGTTCCAGAGCGCGTTTTCTGGCCGCGCTGATTTTTTCGGAGCGAAGCTTCTTCTGGTGAATGCGCACGCCGGCGTCGATGTCCGCCTCGAGATTTTCCATGATCCATCCGTCGATCTCGGGATAGGAGGGGGGGGGCACGATCTCGATCTCCGGCTTCCCCACCTCCGCCCTCATCTGTCGGAAAAGGGCGATGAGCTTCCGAATCTCGTTCTGCGCCAGCTCCAGAGCGTCGACGAGCAAGTCCTCGGAGACCTCCCGGCAGCCGGACTCCACCATCGTGATGCCGTCATCGTGTCCGGCGACGAGCAGATCCAGGCTGGAAGCCGACATTTGTTCCTCCGTGGGGTTGACGACCAGGCGATCGTCGATCAGGCCGACGCGCACCGCTCCAACCGGACCTCCCCAGGGAATGCCGGAGATCGCGAGGGCGGCGGAGGCCCCGTTGATGGCAAGGACATTGGGCGGGCAGATCTGATCGACGGACATGACCGTGGCGACGACGTGCACCTCGTTGCGCATACGGTCGTCGAAAAGCGAGCGGATCGAGCGATCGATCACGCGTGCGCTCAAAATCGCCGACTCGGTGGGGCGTCCCTCTCTCTTGATGAAGCCCCCCGGGATCTTTCCCGCCGAGTAATAGCGTTCCTCAAAATCCACGAGAAGCGGGAAAAAGTCGATGCCCGTCCGCGCCGTTTCCGTCATGCAGGCCGTGGTCAAAATCACCGTGTCGCCGTGCGACGAAAATACAGACCCGCTCGCCTGTTTCGCCAGCTTCCCCGTACGAAACACGAATGGTCTGTCGCCGATCAACACGGAGAATTCCTTTTCCATATAATTCTTCCTCCTCACAATATCTTTCTCTATTTTGACGAGAACCAGAATAGCACAATATGACCTTTACTCCAAGAGACTAAAGGGGTGTAATAATCCGATAAATGGTATATTATGGTTACTTCGCGCGATGAAAGGAGGGACTGCCTGTGGCTCTGGTTGTATGTACGATGTGCGGGCGAGCTTTCATCAACGGCCCGCAGGGAGAGAACATCTGCTCTGCCTGTACGATGAAGTTGCAGGATCTTTATCCCGTGGTGCGAAATTTTCTGAGAGACCATGAAAAGGCGTCGTATACGGTGTATGACATCAGCCGGATCCTGGGGATCCCGCCCCGGCACGTCGAGGCGCTTGTCTCCATGAGAATGATCGATACCGACCGCCCCGAAAGAGCTCTGCGGGAGGATTCGCGGAGAACGCCGAAAATCACGCCGCTCGATCCTCAAACGACCGAAGAGCTGCTGAAGAAGAAGGGCGGAAGCTC
>JAITPZ010000294.1 GCA_031289165.1 Synergistaceae bacterium | reverse complement strand
ATCAGGAAAAGGACACGGCGAATGATATAGCGAATCATCGTCCATCCTCCTAGATGAATTATGGAAAAAGGCAATGCGAAAACGGCAGGGACTTCGAATTACCCCTGCCGTTCCCGCGTTCTAATGTTCGATTCTCACATTATCCGCAAGAAGCTGTGAAGGGGTTCCGGCGAGGGCTTACTCCTCGACCCAGGCTTCGCGGAAAGAATGAATCTCGTTGGAGCGAGGCGCGAAACCTTTGACGGTCTTCTGCGTGCCGGCGATGGATTCGTCGTTGTGCAGATACATCATCGGAAGCTGCTCATTGATATAGAGCTGCATCTCTTTGTAAACGGCGGCTCTTTCGTCCCCATCCGGCAGAGCGCGCCCTTTGGCGAGAAGCTCGTCCAGTTTTGGATCGCTGTAGAACGTGTAGTTGGAGGCTCCTATGGCGGTCGTCTCCAGGAGGCCGGAGACGGCGAAATTGGGATCGGGAACCGTGGAAACCCAGCCCAGAATGAAGAGGTCGTGCGTTTTCTCCTGAAGCCCGTTCAGGTAAGCGCCCCATTCCAGAACCTTGATCTCGGACTGGATGCCGATTTCCTCGAGCTGCGCCTGAACGATCGTGGCGCTGTCCACGCGTTCCTTGCGTTCGTTGGTCCAGATCTCCAACCTGAGGTTCTTCACGCCGGCGTCGGCGAGCATCTTTTTGGCCTTCTCCACGTCCTGCTGATGCGGAGGCATTTCGTCGTTGATCGAGTATTTGACCGCGGAGGGAACCAGCGTGCCCGGCACCTTGCCCACGCCCCGGTACGAAGCGGCCTGAATGCCCACGATGTCAAGCGCCGCGTAAATAGCCTGGCGGACGTTCACGTTGTCGAAGGGCTTCTTCGTGACGTTGAAGCCTATGTAGGCGGTGGAGTTCTGCGGTTTGCGGTAAAGCACCAGCTTCTCGTTCTCCTCGATGCGCTTCAGGTCGTTGTGAACGATCGGGAAGGCGATATCCGCCTCGCCCGTCTCCAGAGCGATCGTGCGGCTGGTCGGTTCCGGGACCGAACGGACTTCGAGCGTTTTGTACTTCGGCTTCGGTCCCCAGTACTCGTCGAAGCGCTCGAGGACATACCGGTTGCCCTTCTGCCAGCTCACGAGCCTGAACGGGCCGGTCCCCACGGGGTTCATGCCGAAGCTGTCGCCGGCGGCCTCCGTGGCCTTCCTGTTGATAACGGAGCCCCAACTGTGGGCCAGCGAGGAGAAGAAGGAATAATCGACAACCTTCAAATGCACGATGACCGTGTAGTCGTCCACGATCTCGACGTCTTTGACGTTCTGCGAGTAGGTCGCTATCTTCGCGCCCGCGTCCGTCGTGGCGCGCATCATCGAGTACAGAACGTCGTCGGCCTTCATTTCCTCGCCGTTGTGGAATTTGACGCCCTTACGAAGGTGGAACTTGTAGTCCGTCCCTGACAGGAACTCCCACGACTCGGCCAGGCCGGGAGACACGTTTCCCTCGTTGTCGAGGAAGATCAGCGTGTCGTAAAGCTCGAAACACACGCGGGAACTGGGGACGTCATTATGGGCGATGGGGTCCATCGTCGTGGCGTCGTACTGGTCGGCCACGATCAGAACGTCCTTCGGCGCCGCGCCCGCGACGGTACACAGGCTCAAAACGAGAACCAGTCCAAACAAAACGGATACTGTCTTCTTCACTGCTACCCACTCCTTTTCGTTGACTCGCATACGCGGAGCCGAACGCCCGCGATTCGCGATAACGGAACTGCACGTCCTCTCCGGAACTCCAAAGTTCAGCGGAATTCCCTTTTTCGCGCCCGTTCTCCTTTGACTCTTAACTCTCCGTCGCTTCCCCCCCTTAATTTATGCTTCGTAGACAAGCGCTCCGTTCACGAAGGTCTTTACGACCCTCGAGCGGGCGTCGAGAGGTTCTCCGTTCCACACCGCGAGGTCGGCGTCCCTGCCCTTTTCGATGGAGCCCACGCGGTCCGCCACCCCCAGATGCTCGGCCGCGTAAAGCGTGACGGCCTTTATCGCCTCCTCCGCCGGAAGTCCCGCGCGCACGGCCAGAGCGGCGCACACGATCAGGTGTTCGACGGGGACGACCGGATGGTCGGTGATGATGCAGAAATGCACCCCGTGTTCCCAAAGGATCCTCGGCGTGTCCCAGGTTTTATTGCGCAACTCGATCTTCGCGCGTGACGTAAACGTCGGCCCCACGGCCGCGAATGCCTTCTTCTCCGCGAGCCAGGGCGCGATGAGATGCCCCTCGGTGCAGTGCTCCAGGGTATAACGCAGGGCGAATTCCTCCGCGACGCGCACGGCGGTCTGAATGTCGTCCATTCGATGGCAGTGTACGCGGTACACGAGCTGACGGTCCAGCACGGGCAGCAGGGCCTCCATGGCCAGGCTGCGCTCGAAGGGTTCGCCTTTTGTCCGGGCGGCTTCCGCCTTTTCGCGGTAGTTCCGCGCCCGCACGAAGGCGTCGCGCATCAGAAACGCCGTTCCCATGCGGGTGTTGGGCAGCTTGTTCTTCGCGCTGTAGACCCGCGTGGGGTTTTCGCCCAGAGCCGCCTTCATCGCGGAGGGCGCCCGCACCACCATGCGCTCGAGAATGTCGCTCTTTGTCTTGACGATGACGCCCTGTCCGCCGATGACGTTACCGCTTCCGGGCAGGCTCTGAACGCAGGTGACGCCGCCCGCCAGAGCGTCCGGGAAGGACAGGTCGCCGGGGTACAGCGCGTCCAGAACGCGAAGCTGCGGCGCGATGGGGTCCACCATGTCGTTGGCGTCCTGCATGTCCTCGGGGAACCCTTCATTATAAGTTCCCATATGCACATGAGCGTCGATCAGTCCCGGCGTGACCACCATTCCCCTGAGGTCGAAAACCTCCGCGTCGCCCGGCACGCTCACATTCCTGCCGACGTCCGCAATCTTCCCGTTCTCCAGCACGACCACACCGTTTTCGACGCGTTCGCCCGTCCCCCTGAGAAGGGTCGCTCCACGAAGACACTTTTTGTTTGATTTTTCGCTCAACGCGCAACCTCCCTTGTTCATTTCCTTTGGCGTCATTATAGCAAATCAGGCTGCTCGAAAAACAGGAAAGCGAATAAATGAATGAATCTTTCAGGTGATTGCGGAGGGGCTTTTAAGGGGTATACTTAAAGGAATTGTTTGATTTATGGGGGGCATTTTTGTGAGTACGGCAACAGGCGGGAGAATACCCGTACGCGGAAATTTTGGAAAAATCTGGAGCGGCCGGGCCGACCTGGCGAACGATTCGCCGATGACAGCGATACTGACTCTCGCCATCCCCTCGATGGGTCTTTTTGTATTCAACAGCCTCCTTCATCTTGTGGACACGATCTTCGTTTCGTGGCTGGGGGAGCTTCCCATGGCCGCCATGTCCTTTACGGGGCCGGTCAACCTGTGCGTTTTCGCGCTTCTGGAGTGCGTCGCCAACGGCGCGATCGCCCTGATGGGGCGCAACATGGGGCGGGGCGACACGGAATCGGCCCGCCACATCGCCCGCAGCGCTCTGGCGCTCCTTTACGTCGTCTGCCTCATCTCGACGCCTCTGATTCTGCCGTCCGTCTCGAACGTCGTCTTTGCGACGATCGGCGCGGAGGGCAGCGACGAGCTTTTAACGCTCTGTTGGAAGTACAACATGTGGATACCGATTCTGTTGCCGTTCATGGGGTTCACCTACATCGGAAACACCATTTTTCGAGCGCAGGGCGACACCATGACGCCGTTCAAGGCCATCGCCCTGGCGAACACGATCAATATCGCTCTGGACCCTCTGTTCATCTTCGTCTTCGGGTGGGGCATCGGGGGCGCGGCCATCGCCACCTGGATATCGCGTATTGCCTCGTCCCTCTACCTTCTGAGACGGATGCGCAGCTCGAGCGCGATCGTCGTTTCGCCGTTTCTGAAGCCGTGGGACAGGCTGACGACCTGGTGGAGGGCCATCCTGTGGATCGGCATCCCCGTCGCCCTGACGTCGGCCAGCATCGCCCTCGGCATGGGCAGCGTGAACAAGATTCTCTCCACGTTCGGGCATCGCGCCGTGGCCTCGTGGATGCTGGGGCTGCGCGTGGAGGAGCTGGCCTTCAACTTCGCCAACGGAATCAACGCGGCCCTCATCCCCTACATCGCCTTCAACTACGGCAGACGCGACGCGGGCCGTATGCTGGCGGGATTCAAGTCCGCCGTGGCGCTGGCGCTGGTTCTGATGTGTACGATGGGCGCGGTGATCTACACCTGGCCAGGGCTTTTCCTGGGGCTTTTCCGTCCCGTCCCCGAGATTGAGCAAATGGCCTCCCGGGCGATACGCGCCTCGGTCCCCGCGTACCCGTTTGGCATTCTGGTCTCGCTGTCCTGCGGCTTCTTCGTCGGGACCGGATATTCGATATTCGGGACGATGACGCAGCTCATGCGCAGCATCGTCTTTCGCGTTTCGGCCGCGTGGCTTTTCGCCACGTACGTCGGCTTCACGTATATCTGGTGGTTCCAGTCCTTTGCGGCCTTCTGCGGCAGCTTTGTCGCCGTGTTCCTTTTCGTGATCGTATTCCGAAAAATAAAACGAAAACTCGCCGGGGAGTCCGCCTCCGTTCCCGCGACTCCTTCCGGCATGGCCGCGCAATGACGCGGAGGGGGAGCGAAAAATGATCGCGGGGAAAACGCGGCTGCCTTCGGGCTCACGGTCGGGAGGGTTTTGCAGGTGCTGAAGTGCGGAATTGTGGGACTGCCGCTTTGCGGCAAATCGACGGTGTTCAACGTCATCACGCGGGCGGGGGCGGAGGTCAAACCCTACGCCAGCGGAAAAACGGAGCCGAATCGGGCACTCGTCAGCGTTCCCGACAAACGATTCGACAGGCTGGTCGAGATTTTCGAGCCCAAAAAAGCGACCCCCGCAACGGTCGAGTTCGTGGACCTGGCGGGACTGTCGCGCGACGCCAGCAGGGGCGCGGGGTTGGGGAACTCCTTCCTCTCGTTCGTCTCGGAGTCGGACGCGCTGTTGCACGTCGTGCGCCTCTTTGAAAACCCCGACGTCCCCCATCCGGAGGAGAGCATCGACCCCCTGCGCGACTGGCGCATCGTGGAGGTTGAGCTGATCTGCCGCGACCTCGGCGTCGTCGCGAATCGCCTCGACCGCCTCGCCGCGAAGAAGAAAATCACGCCCGCCGAGACGGCCGAGGGCGAGCTGCTCAAAAAACTTCAGGACCATCTGATGGAGGAGCGCCCCCTGCGCGAGTACGACCTGACGGACGAGCAGAAACGCGCCCTCTCCGGATTCGCCTTCCTGACGCTGAAGCCCGAGCTGGTCGTCCTGAACCTGGACGAAACCCAGACGGGCGACGGCTGGCCCGACGCTTCCCAGGCGGAGGAACTGGAGGCCTTTCTGAGGGAAAAGGGGCTGGAGTCGGTCCGCGTGTTCGGATCGCTGGAAATGGACCTGGCGGAGCTTTCGCCCGACGAACAGCGGGAGTTCATGAAGGACCTCGCGATTGAGGAGCCCGGACGCGACCGGATGATTCACCGGGCCTTCGCGATTCTGGGGCTCATCTCGTTTTTCACGAGCGGGAAGGACGAGGTGCGCGCCTGGACGCTCCACCGGGGAGACAACGCCGTCGACGCGGCCGGGGCGATTCACAGCGACCTCGCGCGCGGCTTCATTCGCGCTCAGGTCGTGACGTACGAGGATTTCATCCAGTCCTGGGCTCAGGGGGCCTGGGCGCCCGGCGACCCCAAAGCGGGCGGGGTCTCGATGGCCGCCTGCCGCGACAGGGGGGTCCTGCGTCTCGAGGGAAAGGAATACCCGGTGCAGGACGGCGACATGATAGAAATCCGCTTCAACGTCTAGGGCCGGACCTGCGCCCGGACCCTCCGGAACAGCGACATTACATGAAACGGTACAACCCCGTCGCCCGTCTTTACAACGGCACACGGTACTCCCTGAACGGACTGATCGTCGCCTTCCAACAGGAACAGGCGTTCGAGTACGAGGCCGTCGTCATGGCCGTTCTTCTGGCCGTCATTCTTTGGGCTCGCATGTCTCTTTTTTCCTCTCTGGCGCTGATTGGCGCATGGCTGATCGTCATGGCCCTCGAGCTGGTGAACAGCGCCGTCGAACGGGCGTTCAACCTGATTGACCGGAAGGAGAACCCCGAAATCAAAGCGGGAAAGGACATGCTGTCGGCCTCCGTTTTTCTCGCCATCGCCTTCAATGCGATGCTGTGGATCACATTCCTGCTGATACGGTTACCATTTAGTGTATACTGATTGATATTTTTCCTAATTTTTTATCGGTGCGGCAGGAGGGCGTTACAATGGAGATGATTCGGGAGCGTCTGGAGCTCGTTCTGAAAACTCTGCAGGATTTGCCTTACTTCCCGTACAGCGTTGCCGGCGGCGCGGCGCTGTTGGTTGTGTTGCTGCTTCTGGTTGTGTTGCTGGGGAAGCGCTCCTCGAAGAAAAAGAAGGCGAAGGGACATTCCGGTTCCCCGGCGCCGCGTGCGGGCAGGTCCGGGGCTCCTGTTCGCGGGTTGGCGATCGACGGTCTTCTGGGTGACGGCGACGTGGACGTGCAGCTGATTGAAAGCATCAAAAACGCTCCGATGGGCCGGGTGGTTTTGCCTGGCGCGATGGAGCCCCCTCCGAAAAAACAGATCGATCCCGTGTTGTTGGAGCAGTCGGTGAAGGCGTGTCAGGACAAATTTCAGGACATGTACATCGAGATGTATATCGGCCTTGGCCTGATGTCCGACTTCGACCAGATGCGGACGGGGATTTCCCGCCGCATCGCCGACGGGCAGGAGACGTATCATGCGATTTCCGAGCTGAATATGACGCCGGAGGGCGTGGTGCTGATGCAGATGTCCAGCGTCGCCGGGAGCATGCTCCAGAGCGGAGAGCAGCACATTGGACGCGGCCTGCTGGGCATTCACGGACAGGAGCTTTTCAGCGTCTATCGCTACGCCCTGACCACCCTGCAGGAAAGGGGTTTCGCCTCTGTCGAAGAAACTCAGTCGAAAATGGACTTCATGGACAAAAAGATTCGGGAGCTGGGTTAAAGAAGCTTTTTAAATTGAAAAAACGAGGGAGATTGTGATGAAACGGGCATTTCGGAGCTTTCCCGTGGCGATGTTTCTGATTTTGACGATGGGAGTTCTTCCGGTTTTTGCGTGGAGCGGGACTCTGGCCTGGACGTACAACGCGGCGTTTCCGATAACCAGCTCGATAGCCGTCGCGGACGGGCTGATCATCGCGGGGGACAGCGTCGGCAACCTGCACGCCGTCTACGCGGCGTCGGGCCAGTCCGCGTGGCTTTACAGGGGAACCAACACCGTCGTGGGACTTCCAACGGTGTCGGGAAAAATGGTGATTTTCGCTCAGGCGGACGGAACGGTAACGGCGCTGAATCGGAACGACGGCACGGCGATCTGGAAGTACGCGCCCGGGTCCGAAGGATACGCGGCGGACACCGTGGTCGACGGGACGACGGCGGGAGACGGCAGGGTTTTCTTCGTGAAGGGCGACGGAAAGATGTACGCGCTTTCCGCGGCCGACGGGAAAGAACTGTGGACCTATGACTCCGGGCTCGAGCTGCGCAACGCGCCCTTCTTTTCGGACGGGATCGTCTACCTCGGCGAGCAGAGGGGTATTTTCAGCGCCGTCAACCCAAAGACCGGAAAACGCGACTGGGGCGGCGGAGCGGGTGGCGCGATCAATACCCCGACGACCCGGGACGGCAACGTATACTTTTCGAGCTGGGACGGTTCGGTGCAGTCGGTCAGGATCAGGGGAGTCGTCCCTAAGTGGAACGCCAACGCGAAGGACCCCGTGACGACCGCCCCCTTCGTCGGCGATGGCCGGGTGCTGGTGGGAACGGCCAACGGCAGGGTCGTATCGCTTTCCGCGGCCGACGGAACGATTCAGTGGAGCTTCGACACCGGAGGGGGCACGGTCTCGGCGATCCCCGTCCTGGCTGAAGGGTACGTTTTTGTCGGCGGCGGCCAGGGAAAACTGTTCGTCCTGAGCGCGGCCGACGGCGTCTCGCGCTTCACCTTCGACACGGGCGGCGGCATCAACGGAACTCCGGCGTTTTCGGGCGGCGTTCTCTTCCTGGGCAGCGCCGACGGCAACCTTTACGCGATTCGCTGAGGGGCCGCCTCCATGATCTCCGACCTGCCCCGCTCCCTCGGCCGCGCCGAGGCCGTTCTCGTCGGCCGCGTGCGTGCGCTCGGGGCGAACGGCATGATCTCCGCCATACGCAAAACGCCCCGGACGGAACCGCTTTGCCTGACGTTCACGGGGCTTGAGGGAGACGAACACGGGCATCCGCAGGTTCACGGCGGAGAGGAAATGGCCCTGCATCATTACGCGTTCGACCACTACGCCCACTGGAGAAAGCGATTCCCGCGCGCCGCACCCCTGAACGCTCCCGGAGCGTTCGGAGAGAACCTCTCGACGACGGGCATTACCGAGCGCACCCTCTGCGTCGGGGATATTCTGAAGATAGGAAAGGCGACGGTGCAGGTCTCGCAGGGACGACAGCCCTGTTACGTTCTGAACGCCTGGTTCGAGGCCCCCGACGCGGCGAGGGAGATACAGGAGACGCGACAGACCGGCTGGTATTATCGCGTGCTGGAGGAAGGGGACATCGCGCCCGGAGATTCGATAGAGCTGCGGGAACGGCTGAATCCCAACTGGACGATCGACGAGGTCCAGCGTATTTTATACGCGGACACGCTGAACAGAGACGCCCTGAAACTCCTGCGCGACCTCCCCGCTCTCACGGAAAGATGGAAGAGCATCTTCGACGCGCGGCTCAAAACGGGAAAGGTGGAGGACTGGACCTCGCGCCTCGGGGGATGAGCCTGAAGCCTCCCCTGAATGTCCCGCCTCTTCGTACTTGGATGAGAGCGGGAATATGTGTGTTGGAATTTGCGTTTGATCGGACGCTCGATTCGAGATATCCTGAATATTGAGAAGGATATTTGTATCAGGGGAGGTTTTTTAAATGACTCTTTCTCCACTTGCAGGGAAAATCGCGCCTGACGAGACGCTGGTCAACATTCCGCGCCTGATCAGCGAATATTACACGAACAGACCCGATCCGGCGGAGAGCGATCATCGAGTGGCGTTCGGAACCTCCGGGCATCGCGGTTCTTCGATCAGACACAGTTTCAACGAGGCTCATATCGCGGCCATCGCCGTGGCGGTCGCCGAGTATCGCGAGGAAGCGGGCATCAGCGGGCCTCTTTTTACGGGAATGGACACCCATGCGCTTTCCGAGCCCGCGCTTCGCACCTGCGTGGAGGTTCTGGCGGCCCGGGGCGTCGAAATCGTCATCCAGAACGATCTGGGGGGGACCCCGACGCCGGTCGTGTCGCGCGCCATTCTGGTCTGGAACAGAGAACGTTCCACCAGCGGAGGCATGGCGGACGGGTTGGTTATCACCCCGTCGCACAATCCGCCCGAGGACGGCGGAATCAAGTACGACCCCCCGAACGGCGGCCCCGCGTCCCCGGAAATCACGTCCCGCATTCAGAACCGGGCCAACGCGCTCATCGCGGAGGGATACGAAAAAATTCGACGCGTCCCCTTCGAGCGGGCCCTGTCCGTCTCCACGACGCGTTTCTACGACTACATCCTGCCCTACGTCCACGACCTGTGTCACGTGATCGACATGGACGTCATCCGGGACTCCGGCGTGCGCATCGGCGTCGATCCCATGGGCGGAGCCGGCGTGAACTACTGGGAACCGATCGCCAGCATCTACGGGCTCAGGCATCTCGATGTCGTGAATAAAAGGGTGGACCCCACGTTCAGCTTCATGACGCTGGACCACGACGGGAAAATTCGTATGGACTGCTCCTCACCATGGGCGATGACCCGGCTCGTCGGGATGAAGGACAATTTCGACGTCGCCTTCGGCAACGACACCGATTTCGACCGTCACGGCATCGTGACCCCGGAGGGCCTGATGGGACCCAACGCGTATCTGGCCGTGGCCATTCAGCACCTCTTCAAAACCCGTAACCGATGGAGCCTCCAGGCCTCCGTCGGAAAGACCGTCGTCTCCAGCTCCATCATCGACCGCGTGGCGGAAGGCCTGGGGCGCAAACTCTGCGAGGTCCCGGTGGGCTTCAAGTGGTTCGTGGACGGGCTGCTGGATGGAAGCATGGGATTCGGCGGCGAGGAGAGCGCGGGCGCGTCGTTTCTGCGGCGGGACGGGACGACGTGGACGACTGACAAGGACGGGATCATCATGGACCTTCTGGCCGCGGAGATCACGGCCATCACGGAAAAGAACCCGCAGGAGCACTACGCCGACCTGACCGCGCAGTACGGAACTCCCCTCTACGAGCGCATCGACTCGCCGGCCACGCCCGAACAGAAGGCGGCGCTGGGGAGGCTGTCGCCCGACATGGTGAAGGCGGACACGCTGGCGGGCGAGAAGATCACGGCGAAGCTGACGAACGCCCCGGGCAACGGCGCGCCCATCGGCGGGCTCAAGGTCGTCACCGAAAACGGGTGGTTCGCCGCGCGCCCGTCGGGGACCGAAAATCTTTACAAGATCTACGCCGAAAGTTTCAGGGACCAAAATCACCTGACTCGGCTGCAGGAGGAAGCGCGGCAGATCGTCGCGGACGCCATAGCGGACTGAGAAGAAGGGAATGAGGGTATCAGGGCAAACGCATGAACATATATAGTAATATCTTGCAAAAACTAACTTTGCGTATTTTACCTAGGTATTTTTACGTAAAAGATAAATTTAGTCATATCAATGCCTTATGCCTTGATGCGTTTGCCCTGATGAGGGTATGGAGGCATGTGTACTGTGAAGGAAAATACGATATGCAAAAGAAGCACGGTGTAAAAAAGAGAACCGTGACGAGGGTCCTGTTTTTATGCCTGTGGGCGTTCGCGTCCGCGTTTTCTTTTTCCGAACGGGCCGAAGCGCTCTCGACGGCGGACATCTTTCGGCGTTATTCTTCGTCCGTCGCGACGCTCGTCGTGACGAAAAGCGACGGCAAACAGGCGCTGGGAACGGCGTTTCTGGTTTCCGACAGCGGGGAGTTGCTGACCAATTTCCACGTCGTCGACGACGCCGTTTCCATCGCGGTGCATTTTTCCGAAGACGTCTGGTACAGCGCAAAACGTATCGTGGCTCAGGATCCGGTGAGGGATCTGGCGCTGGTATGGGTCGAGCGCATCGGTCACCCCGTCTCCAGGCTGGGCGTCAGCCGAACGAGGATCCCCGAGGGCGGAGAGATCGTCGTCATCGGAAGCCCGATGGGGCTGGACAAGACGATCACCACCGGTATCGTGTCGGGATACCGCACGCGGGGGACGACCTCGCTGATTCAGATCACGGCTCCGATATCGGGCGGTTCCAGCGGAAGCCCCGTTTTCGACACGAACGGCGGAATCGTCGGCATCGCGGTAGGGGCGTTGAAGAGCGAGACCTCGCAGGGCATCAACTTCGCCATCGACGCGGGGGAAATCGCGGCGTTTCTCAGCGCGCGTCCGTTCACGGCAAAAACCGCCCCCGCCCCTTCGATAACGTCGCAACCCGCTCCTCTGTCCGCCGTAAAGATCGTTCAACCGCTTTCCTTCACGGAAATTCTGGCGAAACTCGAACTCGTCCGTCCCGGAACGCCGGCGTCCCAGGCGGAGCGAAGCCTGGGCGCGGCGACGCAGACGGAGGAGCGGAGTAAAAACTACAACCGCAGCATCTGGAATTTTACGGACAACAACGCGCTCTTTATGGTCTGGGACCGCAACGGCGTCGTCGAGCGTTCCACGTGGGTGGAGTATTTCCGCACGAAGGACGAGGCCGCCATACGCGTCAAAACGGCGCTTGACCTCGCCGCCGGACAGTTCGGAAAACCGGACGGAGCCTCTCAGGGCGGAAACACGTGGAAACGGGGCGCGGTCACCGTCGGCATCGAGCAGCAGAGCTCCTCGGACAGTCACATGGTCATTTTCCGCATGGGAAAGTGACCGTCAGGACGGACAGGCAAAAACCGTGGGACGCCCGGCCCCCCATAAAACAAACGCCCTGCGTCTGCTGGACAAAAGCGGGATAGTTTTTCGCACGTATGAATACGACACCGCGGACGGGCGGATCGACGGGCTCTCCGTCGCCGAAAAAACGGGACGGGCGCCGCAGACGGTCTACAAAACTCTGGTCTGCGTCGGTCAGGACGGCGCGAGCCGGGAGTACTGCGTTTTCGTGATTCCCGTCGCGGGGACGCTCGACCTGAAACTCGCGGCGAAGGCCGTCGGCGTCAAATCCGTGGAGATGATTCCCGTGGCGGACATCAGCAGGGTGACGGGCTACGTCCGAGGCGGCTGCTCGCCCGTCGGAATGAAAAGGGAGTACACGACGGTCATCGACGCCTCCTGCGAAGGGCTTTCCGCCATCGTCGTCAGCGCCGGAAAGATCGGCCTTCAGATGGAACTCGACCCCCACGACCTGATCCGCGTCACAGGGGCGCGAACGGAGCCCGTCACGGCGGTCTGACGCCCGGTTTCGACGGGAACAGGAAAACCCTCGTCCTCGCAGACCCTTATCGTCTCGCGTGCGGCGTCCTCAATCACCAGGCGGCGCTCTTCAGGGAAAAGATCATACCTTTCTCGACAGAAACGAAACTCGTACATTCGGCGCGTATTCCGCTACACGATTATGCTGCAGTTCGTCGCGTCCAGGCGGTAGAGCGCGTGACTGCCGCCGCAGAAGCGTCCCACCAGGCTCAGGGTCTCCTCGGCGGCCGCGCGGCCCGTGTCCGCGCTCATGGGCGGCAGGGCGTCGATGTTGATCGCCACGCGGCGCGTGCCCGTTTCTATTTTGCTGACGTCTCCGTTCTTCCAGCACCACGCGCGGCAGAATACCTCCTCGTTTCCCGTGTCCAGCAGAACGATCTCCCCCGGTATCGGGGTTTCCCTCTGGTCCGGCGACCCCAGCGGCGTGTAGTTTTCGCGGCCGAGGGCGGGCATCAGACGGATGTCGCCCCTCACTGCGTCGAGATCGTCTCCCCCGGCCGGCAGGACGTACTTCATGCTGAGGATGTTGAAGATGGCGACAAGGGTATTGACGCAGGGCAGGTCCTTTCCTCCGCGGACGCGTTTGATCAGGTTGGCGATGGAGGGCGGGCATTTGTTCGGGTTGACCCCGAAGGACTGAAACGCGTCGCGCCACGAGGCGATAAGCGGGTGCGTTTTCAGGTCCGCGAAGGCGTCGTCCTCCCTGACGCGGCGCTGGGCGTCGAGAAGCAGGTCCTCGAGTTCCGCGTTGCTTCCCGTGTTGTCCACTCCCTTTGCCACGACGACATGACGCACATATCCCGGAAAAGCCGAAAAGACCTCCGGCGCAATTTCGATCTTCATAAAACGCAGCCTCCATCGGGGTCGATTTTCTTTTGCACTGTAATATTGTATCTGCTTCACTCGTAAAAAATCAATCCCCGGCATCCGGGGACGCGCTTCGCCGCGAACCCTCCCACTGAAAGCCGTCAATTGAAAAAAAGTTTACAGGAAAAATTTTCATTTTCCCTGTTTTTAACGAGTTTTTTTTATATAAAAAATCTTGCGATGCTTCGCGAAATCGTTGTATCATGTCCTCATTTGTGAACTCAGGGTTCTAAAATACAGAAGGAGGAATTACGGTGAAAAAAGCATTGATTATCGCAGGCGTCATGGTTCTTGTCCTGTCCCTGTCGGCGGGCGCGATGGCCGCGCAGCCCGAGGTCAAACGCGGCGACTACTTCATTACGGTGTTGACGGGGCCGTCCAGTGGAATTTATTTTCCCATCGGGGGGGCGTTTTCCACCTTCGTCGGGAGCCTGGGCTACAAGACCTCGGCGACCGCAACCGGCGCCACGGCGGAGAACATCAACGCCCTTCTGACCAATCAGGGTGAGATGGCCATCGCCATGGCCGACTCGGTCATCCAGGCGGTCGACTCCTTCGGCGCGTATGAGGGAAAGCCCCCCGCGAAGGACCTGCGCGCGATGATGGGTCTGTGGCCCAACTTCTGCCAGATCGTCACCACCGCCGACTCGGGCATCAAAAAGTTTACGGACATGAAGGGTAAGCGAGTGGGAGTCGGAGCGCCCAATTCCGGCGTCGAGCTCAACGCCCGCATGATGTTCGAGGCGCACGGCATGACCTACGACGACTGTAAGGTGGACTACCTCAACTACGGCGAGGCCATCGACCAGATGAAGAACGGCCTGTGCGACGTGGCGTTCGTCACGTCCGGACTGGGCAACGCCACCATCATGGAGCTGGGGACCAGCAAGAAGATCGCTTTTGTCCCCGTCGAGGGCGAGGCGCTGCAGAACCTTCTGAAAAAGTACCCCTTCTACATCGAGGCCACCATTCCCGCCGCGACCTACGGCACGGACGGCGACACCACCACCGCGGCCGTCATGAACATCATGCTGGTCGACGTGAAGCTGCCCTCCGAGGTGGTGTACGACCTGCTCGACAACATCTACTCGCCCGCGGGGCTCGAGGCGATTCAGGGCTCTCACTCCACCGCGAAGGCCAACATCATGCTTTCGACGGGCCTGCGCGGCATCGAGGGAACCTCCGTCCCCTTCCATGACGGGGCCCTGAAATTCTACAAAGACAAGGGGCTGCTGAAATAACGGTCTCGTTTCCCCCTGTTTTTCGTTATTTCCATAATTTTTCCCTCATGTTTCCCCCCGGCCGGGTTGCCGGACAGGGAAGGCGCGGACGCGCTTTCCCTGTTCTCATCCTTATCGGAGCTCTTTTGCTCGCGTTTTCGTTCACATTCGGAACGCGCGCGGCTTTTTCTTCCGAGGCTTCCCCCAGGCCCGTGCTGCGCATACGCGACTGGAAAACGAACGAGGTGTACGTCGAGGTTCCGGCGCGGATCGGCGGCCGCGTGTTCTTCGGATGGATCCACTCGCTGGAAAAAATCGCGTGGAACGAGTACTACCATATCGACGAGAACTGCGGTCTGGTTCTCGACTCCATCGTTTTTCCGGCGTTCGGGGCCGGAATCCCCGAGAACAAAGGGCGCGTCTGCTACGTGAAGGATGGCTGGATTCACATGGAGGAAATCGGGCAGCCGTTTGCCGAACTCGTGTGGCTCAACTCCCACACGGCGACGCGGGACATCCTGCTCGACGGCAGATACGTCGCGGAGGGCGGCGCGCTGCCCCACCACGCCAGGCTGCGCCTGGTCATCGAGAAAGACGATACGAATAACGATGCGATCGGAGGCGATGCGAATGGATCAGGAGAAAATTGATCGAAACGAAACGGAAAGCGATCCCCGTTCCGGTTTGAACGGCGCGGGCGACGAAACGAAGCCCGACGCGTCGGACGAGGCCATCGCCCGCGCGATGGAGGGGAAACTCACAAGGCAGCAGCAGGAACTCATCGAAAAACTCGACAGGGAGGCCAGCACGAGAACGCTGGAAAACCCCTGGATGGCAAATCTGTTTTACTGCGCCTGCATAGCGGTCACCCTGTATCACTTCATTACTTCGTTCAGGGGAACGCCGGTCGTGCTCGTGCATCGCTCGCTGCACGTCGCCATGATGCTGGCTCTGGGGTTCGTCATGTATCCCTTCGGAAAAAACAGCAGCTTCAAAAAGGTGTCGGTGTTCGACTGGGCCCTGATCGCCCTGGCGATCGCCGTGCCCCTGTACGTGTGGGGCGACTATATGGGCGTCATCGACCGCGCCGGCAGGAGCAACGTCCCCGACCAGGTCATGGCCACGCTTCTGGTGCTTCTGGTGCTGGAGGGCTCGCGGCGCATGACGGGCCTCGCGCTGCCCATTCTGAGCATCATCTTCATTATTTATGGACTCTACGGCCGCAACCTGCCGGGCATATTCGCCCATCGCGGCTACACCTGGCCGCAGCTTTCCAACCATTTCTTCGCCAACACGGAGGGCATATACGGCTCGTCGGTCAACGTGGCGGCCAGCTACATTTACCTGTTCATTCTGTTCGGCGCGGTCATGGGCAAATCCGGGATGGGGTCGTTCTTCAACGACATCGCCATGGCGCTCGCCGGCCACACCAGAGGCGGTCCGGCCAAGGTGTCGGTCATAGCATCCGGCTTTCTGGGGTCCATCAACGGATCGGCCGTCGCGAACGTGGTCACGACCGGCGCGTTCACCATCCCGCTGATGAAAAAAACCGGCTACTCCAAAGATTTCGCCGGCGCGGTGGAAGCCTCGGCCTCGGTGGGCGGACAGCTGCTCCCGCCCGTCATGGGGGCGGCCGCCTTCATCATGGCCGAAATTCTGAGCATCCGCTACTCGGTCATCATCGTCCACGCGGCCATTCCCGCGCTGCTCTACTATCTGGGCATCATCATTCAGGTGCAGCTGCGCGCGGGCAAGCTCGGCCTTCTCGGCATCCCCAGGGAGCAGCTTCCCAAAGCCCTGTCCGTCATGAAGGACAGGGGACACCTGCTCATTCCCGTTATCGTGCTGGTCTACCTGCTCCTCTTCACGAGCTGGACTGTCCTTTTTTCCGCCGTCGTGACGATCGTCGCCACGGTCGTCGTCGCCTGCATTCGCCCCTCCACCCGGATGAGCTTCAGGGATCTGTGCGACGCGTTCGCGGAGGGCGCGAAGGCGACCGTTCCGGTGGCGATGGCCTGCGCCTGCGTGGGCATCATCGTGGGAACCATCTCCAAGACCGGATTCGGCCTGACCATGGCGAACGCCATCATCGCGCTCGGCCGGCAGAGCCTCTTGTCCACGCTGGTCCTCACCATGATCACCTGCATGATCCTCGGCATGGGGGTCCCGTCCATCCCCGCCTACATCATCACGGCCACGATCGCGGCTCCCGCGCTGGCGAAACTGGGCATCCCCGTGATCGCGGCTCACATGTTCGCCTTCTACTTCGCCATGTTCGCCAACCTGACGCCCCCCGTGGCGCTGGCGGCGTTCGCGGCGGCGGGGCTGTCCGGCGGCGACCCCATGAAAACGGGCTTCGCCTCGGTGAAGCTGGCGATCGCCGGATTCATCGTCCCCTACATGTTCATCTACTCGCCGCAGCTGCTGCTGATCGACACGTCGTTCCTGGAGGGCCTTCGCGTCTCCGTCGGCGCGTGCTTCGGGGTGTTCATGATAGCGGCCGCCGTCGAGGGATACCTTTTCACCCGGATGCACTGGGCCCTGCGGCTCGTCTCGGCCGTCGGCGCGCTGTGCCTGATCGACAGCGGGCTCTACACGGACCTCGTGGGGATCGCCATCCTGATCGCGCTGCTGCTGGTCCAGCGGTTCATCGCAAAAAAACAGGCTCTGCCCGCGTAATCAGAAAGCGTCGATTAAAGCTCAGGGGGGTTTGGGATGGGGGGAAGCCTCATCCCTCTCATCCCTCTGATGAAGAAATTAAGCGATTCACACGGCTCACTCTTCGCCGGTTCACTGCTTATCCCGCGCCGCCCTCACTCCCCTGGATTCTCCGGATATCTTGCGCATTCGCGTGTTTCTGCGTATACTGCGTTGCATTGACTAAATAAAAATTCACCCTATAATTTCCTTTT
>JAITPZ010000165.1 GCA_031289165.1 Synergistaceae bacterium | reverse complement strand
TCAAGCGTCGGTTCGCTGTTTTTCGCACACCTGTTGACGATGTTGACCACAGTTCCGGCACTGATCGGCGTATTTAACAAACTCGAAAGGAGTTTTGTGGTTTTGTCCACGCTCACATTGTATTGGTTGAGAAGAACCGCTGCCGCGTCTACTCCCTCACCTACTGTTTTGTTGCGGTCAAATTTTAAGGCATGTCACGGATTTGCAGATGGCGGCGTTGAGCTATTCGAGCTGTTTCGATTCAATCTCGCTTTCAGCTCCGCATTTTCAGCAGGCAACTGGCGTATCAGTACTATCAATTCTTCTTTTTCAGGTCTTCCAATTTCTTTTCCATATTTCATGTTCGGTCTTTTTGTGCCGTTTTTTAGCCTTTTTGCTGCACTACTGAATAGTTACTTTATTTTCTGCTGTAAATACGCTGTAAAGGAATAAAAAAAGGTCTCAGAAAAAATCCTCTGAAGCCCTGTCATCACTGGCGCGCCTGGCGAGATTCGAACTCACGACCTACGGCTCCGGAGGCCGTCACTCTATCCACTGAGCTACAGGCGCGTCAACGTGAGAGAATATACCACATCTTTTCGCAGGAGGCCAGCGGGGCGGGGAAATGTTACGCGGCGCGTGTAACTTCGCGGGGGAGTCGTACTTTGTTGCCTTTGTTTTGTCCTGGTTTCAATTCCAAACAACTTAGTCCTTGACGTCCCGCAAGAAGAGGATATAATCAGTTCGATGCAGGGAAATATCGAAATATCGCACATTTACAATTAAAGACTCTTATCGAGAGAGGTGGAGGGACTGGCCCGATGAAGCCCGGCAACCTGTTAAGGACAGGTGCCAATACCAGCAGCCGGGAGGCTGAATGATGAGAGGGAGAGTTTTCGATACTTTTAAAGCGCTCTTCCCCTGGGAAGAGCGCTTTTTTTAATTCAGGAGGTCAATGGCAATGGCAAAAGCGGAAAAATTCATCTTTTCCTCGGAGTCCGTCACGGAGGGACACCCCGACAAAATAGCGGATCAAATTTCCGACGGAGTTCTCGACGCGATTCTGAGAGACGACCCCTCCGGGCGCGTGGCCTGCGAGACGCTCTGCACGACGGGGCTGGTCATGGTCGCCGGGGAAATCACGACCAGCACGTACGTGGACATTCCCAAATTGGTGCGCGAGATCGTCAAGGAGATCGGCTACACTCGCGCGAAATACGGCTTCGACGGTGAAACCTGCGCCGTGATCACCGCCATCGACGAGCAGTCGAGCGACATCGCTCAGGGCGTCAACGCCGCTCTGGAGGTGCGCGAAAAGACGATCACCGACGAGGACGTCGCAAAGACCGGCGCGGGCGATCAGGGAATGATGTTCGGTTACGCCTGCAACGAGACGGAAGAATACATGCCGATGCCCATCGCTCTGGCGCACAAGCTCGCCCGGCAGCTGACCAACGTAAGACGGGACGGGACAATTCCCTATCTCCGCCCGGATGGAAAAACGCAGATCTCCCTGAAGTACGAGGGGAACAGGGTCGTGCGCGCCGACACGATTGTCGTCTCCAGTCAGCACCACCCCGAGGCGACCCTGAAGGAAATCCGCGCCGACATCATCGAAAACGTCATCAACCCCATCGTCCCGGGACACCTGGTCGACGCAAACACCCGTATTCTCGTCAACCCCACCGGACGCTTCGTCAAGGGTGGGCCCATGGCGGACACCGGCCTTACGGGACGCAAAATCATCGTAGACACCTACGGCGGATGGGTTCCCCACGGCGGCGGGGCCTTTTCCGGCAAGGATCCCACCAAGGTCGACCGCAGCGGGGCCTACATGGCGCGTTACGCCGCCAAAAACGTCGTCGCGGCGGGGATCGCGGATCAGTGCCAGATTCAGGTTGCCTACGCCATCGGTGTGGCCGAGCCGGTTTCTCTGTACATCAATACCTTCGGCACAGGGAAAATTTCCGACGAAAAAATCAGCGAACTGGTGCGTCAGAACTTCGACTTCCGCCCGGCGGCCATCATTCGCGATCTGGACCTGAGAAAGCCTCAGTACCGCGCTCTTGCCGCCTACGGGCACATGGGACGCATCGACCTCACCCCTCTTCCGGGATGGGAAAAGACGGACCGCGCCGAGGTGCTGAAGAAAGCCGCCGGAATCTAGAAAAAATCGGCTCAAAAATTACAGGATCATTTTTACCCTCTCCCCTTTCTTTCTGAAGAAAGGGAGAGGGGTTGTTTTTATGAGGGCCTTGTTGAGGAAATGGCTTCACCCCACAATATCGTCGCCCGAAGAAATTCTCCGGGGGGGTCTCCGGGAGGTCAATGATGACCCGCCAGGGCTGAATGTGTTCCGCCCCCCTTTAATCACAGCCCTTTCTTATCGGCTTTTGGCGTTCGTCGTACTGCAGGTCAGGGATCGGAAGCAGCAGTTCTCTGAGGCGGGAGGCGCGGAACTCGATGTCCGTCGAAGCTCGAGCCACGGGATCTGAGGCCGCTCCGGGCCGAGTGACCACGGGAACCGAGGCTGTTTTCCTGCTGGCCTGCAAAAGTTCGCGTCCCCGCTCGTCGTATCCCAGAACCCGAATGTACGGAGGACTGCACCGCGACAGCATCAGTGCCGTCCAGCGATCGAGTCCGACCAGGAGCCGTATCGACTGACGTCGAATACGGCTTCGGGTGTAGCGGGCGCAGACGCAGCGCCCGATGAAGTCCTCGCAGGAATGCGCCCGCGCGCAGTGCTTCAAAAAGAGATTTTCGAGCCCCTCGTCCATGCCTGCGCACCTTCGCAGATCCTCCCCGGATGAACGATTCAGAAGCCCCCGCAGCAGAGTCCAGAGCGTATCTGTCCCCGAACAGAGGCGCCCGCGCTTCCGTTCGCTCCACAGAAGTTCCAGCGAGGAAGCGGGCATGGCCTCCTTCAGCCACGATTCTTTCGTCCATGCTTCTTCCGCCGTCAGCGCCCGGCGGATGGCCGTTGCGCTGGCCGGACCGGAAGGACCCGGTTCGGCGTCGTGGTAGTTCGATCCTTCGCGCTGCACAGGCAGGGGGATCAGGGCGTGGCGCTTCCTTCGGAGGTGCAGGACATAGGCGAGCGCCAGCATGTCATTCGGGGCAGGAAAGTTGGAGACGGGCAATGCGCATCCCTGGGCGGACAACTCGCATCGCAGTGCGCCGGCTACGGCTTTAGGGTACGATTGCCCCGAATCGAGATTTTTTTTGAGGTTCAGCTTGAAAGACGGAGGCTCCTGCATTAAAATAGCGAAGATTGTGTCGATATCGGGAGCGGCGGCTTTCCGGTCGGGAGCGGGAGAACTTTCCGATTCGAAAAGAGTGGGTTGGGAAGAGTTTTTTACTTTAAAAGGATGTTCCATGCCGAACGAGAGATGCGTCACCAGTCCCGTGGCCGCGAGAATGTCGATGGCGCCGCGGGCGAACTCGGGGGCCGCGTTGCAGGCAAAGGCAAAGGGCAGTTCCAGCACCAGACTGACCCCGTTCGACAGCGCCATGCGGGTGCGCGTCCATTTGTCGGCGAGGGTCGCTTCTCCCCGTTGGCTGAAGCAGGACGAGAGGACGACAATCACGGGCACGTCCGCGCCGAGCAGGAGTCGGGTGCGTTCGATATGCAGCGCGTGTCCATTGTGAAACGGATTGTATTCCGCGATAATTCCGACCCCGACTTTTTGGGAGCGGGATGTATTTGTACTCATGACGCAAGTATAATACCGAAATCTTTTTGTGGGAGACTGGTTTTCCCGGAAAGATGGGTTGCCTGAAAATCGGTGCCGCCGGCGGCGTAATAAACAGGGAGGTGCGAGCCTTTGAGGCGCGGTTTCCATGTTTTGTTTATCAGAGTTTTGTTTATTCAGAATTGAAGGGCGGGTTTAAAATTATGAAAATTCTGGTCATTAACTGTGGCAGTTCATCCCTGAAATATCAGCTTTTCGACATGAGTAAGGAAAAGGTACTCGCGAAGGGTCTTGTTGAGCGTATCGGCATCGAGGGTTCCCGTATAAAGCACGTCAAAACAGGTCTGGACGCCGTGACGACGGAAACCTCCATCCCTGACCACAGAGTGGGTATCCGGTTGGTTCTTGACGCGCTGCTGGACAAAAATCACGGAGTTCTTGCCTCTCTGGACGAGATTTCCGCCGTCGGGCACCGCGTCGTTCACGCGGGAGAAAAGTTCTCGACCTCCGTAAAACTGGACTCGAAGGTTCTGGACGCGCTGAGGCAGTGTATTCCTCTCGCCCCCCTGCACAACCCGGCCAACCTCATGGGTATCGACGCCGTGACCGACGTGCTGCCGAAGGTCCCGCAGGTGGGGGTATTCGATACCGCGTTTCATCAGACGATGCCGCCCAATGCCTTCATCTACGGCGTGCCCTACGGATATTACGAGAAATACGGAGTACGCCGCTACGGATTTCACGGCACCAGTCACTACTACGTCGCGCACCGCGCGGCCGAGATGCTGGGCAGACCGCTCGAGAAGCTGAAGATCGTCACCTGTCACCTGGGGAACGGAAGCTCCATCACGGCCGTGAATGGCGGGAAATCGGTCGACACGTCGATGGGCTTTACCCCTCTTGCGGGCGTCCTGATGGGGACGCGCTGCGGCGACGTCGACCCGGCGCTGGTCGCCTTT
>JAITPZ010000278.1 GCA_031289165.1 Synergistaceae bacterium | reverse complement strand
GCGTCAATCGGTTGAAAGGTTGGCTTTATCGGCCCCCTGGCTCACGCCGGGGGGTTATACCACAATTGAGGCACGATGGCGAACAACGCCTTCAGCAGGTCGGGCACGGAACAGATTTTGGGGACAGGGCGCGACGAAGCCCAAAACAGCCCCGGTAATGACGGAGCCGCACCTCGACCGCCAATTGATCCATTCATAACCCCCCTGACCCGCCAGAGCCGGTCAGGGGGGTCTCATTATGCCGGGCTGTCATCGCGTTTGCAAAACACCGGGGGCGCTTTTTCCCGCGGATGATAAAATTGAAACACAGAAAATTTTCCATGACGGGAGGTGTGCGGCGATGGAGACGACCACGGAAATTCGTGAACCGGAAATGGGTCTGACGTTCGAAAAAGTCTGGGCGATGATGCAGGAGACGGACCGACGAATGAAAGAGACTGACCGGCAGATGCAGGAGACGGACCGGCGGATGAAGGAGACGGACCGGCAGATGAAGGAGATGAGCGACAGGACAGAGCGGATGCTGCAGGAAGCCGCTCAGGAGATAAGGGAAACGGCCCGGCGACAGAAGGAAACGGCCAGGCAGATCGGCGCACTGGGCAACCGCTTCGGAGAACTGGCCGAACATCTCGTTGCGCCCGGCATTGTGGAGAAATTCAACGCCCTCGGCTTCCACTTCAGCGCCGCCTCCGAAATGCGGCAGATTATCTGGGACGACGACAGGCAAACCGCTGCGGAGTTCGACATCATGCTGGACAACGGAGAGGCTTCCATGGGCGTGGAGGTAAAGGCCAAACCCTCCGTTGGCGACGTGGAAGAACACGTGAAGCGCCTTGAGATTTTTCGCCTTCATCAGGACAAAAAAGGCGACGATCGGAAAATCTACGGCGCTCTCGCCGGGGCCATCATGCCGCGAAGCGTCAAATCCGCCGCCCTCAAAGCGGGGCTTTACGTCATCACGCAAACGGGAGACACCGTAAAGATCGACGTGCCGGAAGGCTTCAAACCCAAAGTCTGGTAGCGCCATCTCTTTGAATCAGGATGACGTCGAAGTTTTTCGATTGATTTCGGATCGAAAAGCGCCGCCGGAAGAGCGGATGGCCCCGCAAACACCTTACGGACGCGTCAGGCCAAAAAGATTGACAGTTTATGAAATTTACTTTAGAATCCTGAATCGTTAAACAAAAATTTTACGAAAGGGGTAAGCGAGCATGACGAAGCGGCGAACAGAAACAGAACGACCGGACGGATATCGTTTCGGTTTATTCGGTCTTCTCCTCCTCGGACTTTGCACGCACGCGGATTCCCTTTTCAATGGATCGGCGCTTTTGGGCGTTTAGCGAAGTCAAAAGCCGCAGATAAGATGAAAAAGAGGGATCCGGACACAGGTTCGGGTCCCTCTTTAATTTTGGGGAGGTCGTGATGGACATGAGCGCGAAGGACAGAATTCGTATTTTCGACACCACGCTGCGGGACGGAGAACAGGCGGCCGGCGGCAACCTGAACGTCGCCGAGAAGCTGCAGATCGCCCGGCAGCTGGGCAAACTGGGCGTCGACGTCATCGAGGCGGGGTTTCCCGCGGCCTCGCCAGGGGACTTTGCCTGTGTCGACGCCATCGCGCGGGAGGGGCTGGACTCCATCATCGCGGGGCTCTCCCGCACCAGGGAGGAGGACATCCGCGCGTGCCACGCCGCCGTGAAGGCCGCGCCGCGACATCGGATCCACACCTTCATCGCGACGAGCCCCATCCATATGCAGCACAAGCTCAATATGACGCCCGACGAGGTCCTGAGGGAAATCCGGTTCGCCGTCTCCCTCGCCCGGGAGCTGGCGGAGGACGTGGAATTTTCCGCCGAGGACGCCAGCCGGTCGGAGCTTCCCTTTTTGATTCAGGCGTTCAGGACGGCCGCGGAGGCCGGGGCCACGACCCTGAACATCCCCGACACCGTCGGCTACGCGACGCCCGAGGAATTTCAGGAGTTCTGCCGGTCGATCATCGAGGGCACGGCCGCGCCGGACAACGTGGTCTACTCCGTGCACTGCCACAACGACCTGGGGCTTGCCGTCGCGAACTCCCTGGCCGCGGTTCACGCGGGGGCCCGTCAGGTCGAATGCACCGTCAACGGACTGGGCGAGCGGGCGGGCAACGCCTCCCTGGAGGAGATCGTCATGGCGCTGAAAACCCGTTCCGACCGGTACGGCCTCGCCAGCGGGCTCGACACGACGAAACTTCACCCCACCAGCGCACTGGTCTCCCGCCTTTCGGGAATCCACGTTCCTCCCAATAAAGCCATCGTCGGCGCCAACGCGTTCGCGCACCAGGCGGGCATCCACCAGCACGGCGTCATGGCGAACCCGCTGACCTACGAGATCATGAAGCCCGAGGACGTCGGCGCGTCCGGAACCGAGCTGGTGCTGGGCAAGCACTCCGGCCGGCACGCTTTTCGCAGCCGTATCGAGGAGCTGGGTTACGTCCTGACCCCCGATCAGAGCGAGAGGGCTTTCGCGCTTTTCAAAAAGCTCTGCGACAACAAAAAAAACGTCTCCGACGAGGACCTCGCCGCGCTGATCGCCGACGAAATCCTTCTGACCTCCATCGAAAACCTGTACGACCTCAAACACTGTTCCGTCAAAACCGGGGAAGGGCCGGCGCTGGCCGTCATCACCCTGGGCAACGGGCAGGGCGACATCAGCGACGCCGCCACGGGCAACGGCCCCATCGACGCCGCGTACCGGGCGATCCGGCGCGCCATCGACCTGGAGCCCGAGCTGCTCAGTTTCAACATCAAAGCCACCAGCGACCGCTCGGACTCGCTGGGGGAAACGACGGTCATTCTGCGGTCCGGCGGCGTCACGGCGCCGGGAAGAGGCGTCAGTACGGACGTCATCGAGTCCGCCGTGAAGGCTTTTGTCAACGGAGTCAATCGTCTCCACGTTCTGGCGTCGGCAAAGGGCGTCGAGTTGGGGAAAAAATCTGAAAACCATTACGAATGAGGGGGGTATTCAACATGAGTGGTTTTACCATGGCGGAGGCGATCATCGCCGCTCACAGCAAGGATCCGGCGGCGCCGGGGAACATCTGCGGGGTCAGGGTCGATTTCGCGTTCGCGAACGACATCACGGCGCCGCCTTCCATTAAGGAGTTCGGGAACATGGGGGCGAAGAAGGTCTTCGATCCCGCGCGCTGCGCGGTTTTGCTGGACCATTTCTCGCCGAACAAGGACATCGCCTCCGCGGAACAGGCGAAGATCAGCAGGGAGTTCGCCCGAGAGCAGAACCTGCTTTTCTGGGAGGTCGGGCGCGTTGGGGTGGAGCACGCTTTTCTGCCGGAGCAGGGGTACATCCTGCCGGGTGAGATCATTCTGGGCGCGGACAGCCACACCTGCACCGGGGGCGCACTGGGGGCTCTGGCGACGGGGGTGGGGTCCACGGACCTCGCGGCGACCTGGGCGTTGGGCACGACCTGGCTGCGCGTGCCGGAGACCTGCCGCGTCGACTTCGAGGGGAACCCCTCGCCGTGGGTCGGCGGCAAGGACCTTATTCTGGCCGTCATCGGCAAACTGGGCGTCGAGGGCGCGCGCTACATGGCGCTCGAGTTTCACGGCGAGGGGCTGTCGAAACTGCCGCTCGACGGGCGCATGACGATGGCGAACATGGCGGTCGAGGCCGGCGGGAAGGCCGGGCTTTTCCTCCCCGACGAGACGGTTCTGGACTACGCGAAGGCGCGCGGGAAACGGCAGTACAGCGCGATTTTCCCCGACAGGGATGCCGTTTACGCGAAGAGGATCGCCATTGACCTGGACGCGCTGGATCCTGTCGTGGCCCTTCCCCACCTTCCGGAAAACGTCAGGCCGGCCAAAGAGTGCGGGGACATGCCGATCGACCAGGTGTTCATCGGCTCCTGCACCAACGGACGGATGACCGACATCGAGCAGGCGGTGAAGATCCTGAAGGGGCGCAAAGTCCACGACCGCGTGCGTCTGATCGTCATTCCCGCGTCCTACGAGGTCTACAACGCCGCGCTGGAGAGGGGATACATCCGCGACCTCACCGAGGCCGGCGCGGTGGTCTGCACCCCCACCTGCGGCCCCTGTCTGGGAGGGTACATGGGGATACTGGCCGCGGGCGAGCGCTGCGTCTCGACCAGCAACCGCAACTTCGTCGGTCGCATGGGCAGCCCGAAGAGCGAGGTTATTCTCGCCGGCCCGATGGTCGCGGCGGCCAGCGCAATATTTGGCCGCGTCGCGGACCCGAGAGAAGTATAAGAAAACAATATCCGCCTGATGGGGTTCAGGGGTCCATGACCCCTGACAGGGCCTGGGGCAGAGCCCCAAAATAACGAGCCCCTGCTTTACCGCACATAATTTAATAGGGAGTGATTACGATGCAAACGACACTGACGGGCAAAGTCTGGAAATACGGCGACAACGTGGACACGGATGTCATCATTCCGGCGCGCTACCTCTCCACCAGCGTGCCCGCGGAACTGGCGCCCCACTGCATGGAGGATATCGACGAGTCCTTCGCGAAGGGCGTGCGGAAGGGCGACATCATCGTCGCGGGAAACAACTTTGGCTGCGGGTCCAGTCGTGAACACGCGCCCATCGCCATCGCGGGCGCGGGGGTTTCCTGCATCATCGCGGCGTCCTACGCGCGCATTTTCTTCCGCAACGCGATCAACGTCGGCCTCCCGATTCTGGAGTGCCCCGACGCCGTGGGCGAGATCGGCGGGGGCGACGCGGTCGAGGTCGACCTGGAGAAGGGGACCGTCACCGACAAAACCCTCGGCAAAACCTGGACGGCGCGGCCGTTTCCGGCGTTTCTGCGCGACCTGATCGCGAGCGGGGGGATGGTCCCGTGGGTGCGCCGTCAGCTCGAGACGCGGGGGGCGGGGGCATGAAGCTCCACAAAATCGCGCTGCTGCCCGGCGACGGCATCGGGCCCGAGGTGACGGCGGAGGCCGTGAAGGTCGTCACGGCGGCAGGCGCGAAGCACGGCTTCGGCGTGGAGTGGGTGACGTACCCCTTCGGCGCGGCGCACTACGCCCGGACGGGCGAGACCCTGCCGGACTCCGCGCTGGCGGAGATGGAGCAAACCGACGCGATGATGCTGGGCGCGGTCGGGGATCCCTCCGTGAAGCCGGGAATTCTGGAGCGGGGCATCCTGCTGAGGCTGCGCTTCTATTTCGACCAGTACATCAACCTGCGCCCGGCGCGCAGCTACGCCGGAGCGCCCTGTCCCGTCCCGATGCGGGAGGGGGCGCGCATCGACTCCGTCGTGGTGAGGGAGAACACGGAGGATTTTTACATGGGCGTCGGGGCGACGACCTCCGGCGGGGGCCTCGACGTCCCCTTCGAGGCGGAGCGCGGACTGTACAGGCTCTCCGGGCGGCTCTCCGCGAAGTTCGACCCCGACTGCGCGGCGGCGCTGCAGATCGGCGCGATCACCCGCCCCGGCGTGGAACGCGTGACGCGCTACGCCTTCGAGACAGCGAAAAAGCGGGGGGAGAAGGAGGTCATCCTCGCCAGCAAGGCCAACGCCGTTCCCTTCCTCTACGGCTTTCTGGACGAGGAAACGCGGCGCGCGGCGCGGGAGTATCCGGACATGACGCTCAAAATACAGAACGTCGACGCGCTCTGCTATCACATGGTGAGAAACCCGACGAACTTCGGCGTCATCCTGTGCCCGAACCTCTTCGGCGACATCGTCAGCGACCTTCTTTCCGGGCTGACGGGCGGTCTGGGGCTCGGCGCGGGGGGCAACATCGGCGACAGGCTCTCGATGTTCGAGCCGGTCCACGGCTCCGCGCCCGACATTGCGGGGACCGGAAAGGCCAATCCCCTGGCGGCGATTCTGTGCGCCGCGATGATGCTCGACCACATCGGAGAGGGCGAGGCCGCGAGGTCCATCGAGGCGGCGGCGGCGTCCCGCCTCGGGGAATCCGACCCCGCCGCCCGCCCCATTGAGCTGGGCGGCGCGGCCTCGTGCAGAACCGTGGGGGACGGCGTCGCGGAAAAGGTGTGATGCTGGAAAGACCCCCAACCGACCAACTTCCTCCCCTCTCCCTCCGGGGTGAGGGTTCCGGCTACAGGTATTTCAGCAGCTCGTCGGCCTCCGGGATGTCCGCGATGTCCTCCGAGTAATGGGCGAGGAGTATCTTCTGGTTCTCGTCGATGACGAAAACGGCGGGAAGCTGCTGCTCACAGCCCTCGTACATGCCGTGCGCGATGCCCAGGGAGGAGGCCCTGGCGAGCCTTTCCTCGAGCTTTTTGGAGCGGGTCCGGTCGCCGGGCAGCCCGTTGATGAAGTAACCGAGGTGGGTGTACCCGATGTCGAAAAGGCGGTAGAGCGTCCCCTCCGGGTCGCAGATGACCTCGAAGGCGACCTCCTCCTCCCGGACCTGGGAGCGCAGGGTCTCCACGGAGCTTTGCAGCGCCGCGTAGACCTGCGCTCCCCTTTCAAAAAATTTGCCGCAGTCCCCGACGAGGTCGCGAAACTCGAGCTGGGTCGTCCTGCAGCCGTAGTAGCGGAGGAAGAAGAGTACCTTCTTTTTTCCCTCGCTGACGGCGTAAAATTTTTTTTCTCCCCCCCACGGAGTGGTAAAATCGAAATCGGCGACGACGCTTCCCTTCTGATATCGTTTATCCATAATGAACGCTCTCCCTCTGTCCTGCCTGTCGCGGCAATCTCATGGCCCCATGATAGCACGGCGGGACGCATGGCAATGCCCCGCGCAGCCCGGAGACCCGACGCCGTTCCGGAGAGAGGCGGGCATGTGCCGGCGCGGAGCAGACGCGTGGGAAAAGAAGTTGCAGTCGGAGGCACATATTGATACACTCTCTGGACAGATATGCGCAAAAATACGATATGGGGTGATTCGACGTGAGAAGAGATCTGGAGGCCTGGCTGAGGGGAGACGTAATGCCTCCGGCGGAGCGTCCGTCCGACAGGCGGGAACGAGATCTTCCCGTCGCTTCCCTTCGCCTTTCTCCTCCCGAAGAGCGGGAGTCTCCAGGTGGATCCTCGTCGCCGTTTTCGTCCCTTTTCTCCACGGAAACGGACCCCACGGAAACGGTACCCGCGGGGGTAAAGCCGCCGGAGTCGGGGGCTTCGTCCGAACGCGCCGGGGAGGGCTTGCCCGCGGAAATTTCCCAGCCTCCGTCGGACTCGCTCTTCAATCGGCTGCCGTTCGTCCCGGAGGGAGGCGACGGGGTGGAATCGGAGACGCTCGACGTCGGAGACGCGGTCTCCGACGAAAACGAGCCGACGGATAACGCCTCCGCGGTCGGAGAGGTCCTGGCTGAAACGGGGGAGGACGAAGCCGGTCCGACTCTTCAGGGGATCGCCGACGCCCCTGAATTTCCCGAAGGCCCGGACCTCTCCGCATCCCTGGAATCCGTGCCCGCTCCCGGGGATGGCGACGGGGAGGCCGTTCGTGGCTTCAGGAAGCGGGAGAACGATGAAAAGAGCGGCGAAGATGAAAATAAAAACGAAAAAAGCGGTGAGAATGACGATTCCGTGGCACAGCTCGCAGTTCGACTGCGGCAGCCGCGTGACCCCGCGCCGGCGCGCGGGGCGATTTTCGCTCGGAAAACGCCCCGCTTTGCGGCATGGCTGAGGCACGAGGCGCAGTGGATGAGACGTTCCATAAGTTCCACGAAGAGGCGCATCGGGTTTCAGCGCAGCGGGGGACGCATTTTTACGTTCTGCATTATCCTGGTTATCATCGCGGGGACGCTGTTCGCCGCGGTTCGTCACGCGCGCCGCAACTCCTACGACGTCCTGATGGTTCAGGCGCAGGCGCAATACGAAGAAAAACAGTATCAGTCAGCATTCGAAATCTACAAACAGGCGTCCGAACGAAATAACGGCCGCGTCGAGCCCGTTTTGGGCATGGCCCGCTCGGCCGAGGGGCTGGAGAAATTCGAGCAGGCCATAGATATTTACCACTCCGGCATGGAGCTTCTGCCCTTCGACGCCGCTTCCTTTCGCGCCGTGCTTCTCTGCGAGAGAGGAAGGCTTTACGTTGCCCTGAAGGACTGGGAAAGCGCGCAGGAGAACTTCGAGGCGGCCTCGGCGCTCGACGCCACGAATTTCAACGCCTGGTACTCCCTCGGGTCCGTTCTGGAGGAGCGGGGAAGGCTGCAGGAGGCGTTGCCCGCCTATCGTCACGCGCGTGACGTCAGCCCCTCCGCCGCGGCGGCGCGGGAGGCCGTCGAACGGGTCTCCGCGAAGCTCGTCCCTCCCGAAGAAGATCCCTCGGTCCGGCAGACGCGGCAATACTCGGAGGCCGTTCAGGTGGGGACCGTGGCGTTGGGGTTGAAGAACTACACGGAGGCGTCGAAACGTTTCGCGGAGGCCCTCGTTATTCGCAGCGACGACGCCGTCGCGTGGCTCGGCTTCGCGGATGCGCGGCAGGGACTGGGGGACCTGGCGGGGGCTGTCAGCTCCTGTGAACGGGTTCTCGAAAAGGACCCGAACAACGCCGCCGCACGGGTCAAACTTGCCGGCCTGCGCGAAAAAGCCAGGGAGGGCGGCGGAAAAAAACCTCCCCAGCCGAACAGGAGGCCGAGACGCGCTCCGCGCAGCTTCAGGGAAAATTTCGAAGATCACCGCCGCGCCCGGTTCCGCGCGAGCGTACAGAGCGTACAATGGAGGATGCCGTATTCCGTAAACTTTACCTGTTTTCGTTCCTGAGTTCATAAATTTTGGAGGGGATTGTTAAAATGAACGATGTGTTGAACGCGGCGCGGAGGAAGGCGGAGGGGATTGTGGCGCAGGCTGTGGCGAAGGCGCTGCAGGCGAAGGGGTACGAGGCCGTCGCCGTCGGCACGAAGGAGGAGGCTCTGGCGGAGGTATTGAAGCTGATCCCGGCGGGCGCGTCCGTCGGCGTCCCGGGGACGGTGACGGTCCGCGAGATCGGCGCCATGGAGAAGCTGGCGGAGCGGGGGTGCAGGATATCCCAGCACTGGTCCCCGAACATCAAACCCGAGGAGCGTATGCAGATTCTGGACGACGAAAACCACGCGGACTACCTGCTGACCAGCGCCAACGCCATCACGCGCGACGGGAAAATTCTCAACATCGACGGCAACGGAAACCGCGTCAGCGGTATGGCCTGGGGGCGCGGCACTCTGATTTTCGTCATCGGCGTGAACAAGGTGGTCCCCGATCTGGAGGCGGGAATAGCGCGCGTTCACGCGGCATCCATTCCCAATACCCTGCGCCTGAACGGTAATACGCCCTGTCTTCAGACGGGTCACTGCGTGGACTGCGATTCTCCGGCCCGTACCTGTCGCGCGCTCCTGATTCTGGAAAGACCGACCATGGGCCGTAAAACCCACGTCATCATGGTAGGAGAGGATCTGGGATACTGACCGCTGACCTCCACCTGGAGAGTATCGAGTGAAGAGTGAAAGACAGATTGAGTATGAGAACAATGGAGGATTTGCAACGTGCCAAACAGAGATAAAGTCGCGCTGATTCTTGCGGGGGGAGAGATCGTTCACAAACGGGTCCTCCCCGGTGCGGAGGTTGTGCCGCTCGAGGGAGAGGCGCTGACCGTCTGCCTTTCCGCGGAGACGCAGGAGAAGTCGTTCACCGTGGACTGGAGCTACCAGCCCGTGAGCCATTACACGCTGCGGATGTGCAGCGACCTGATTCAGCTTGCGGGAACGCAGATCGAGGAGGGCTCGGCGGGGGTCGTGATCACGGTGGGGACGCAGGCGCTGACGGAAGTGTCGTATTTTGCCGAACTGGTGTGGAACTACCCGCAGCCCCTCGTTTTTACGGGCTCCATCTGCTACGCGGGAACTCCGGAGGTCGAGACGAAACTGCGCCTGCACCAGTCCGTGCGGGTGGCGGCGTCTCAGTCCTCCTGGGGGCAGGGCCCGCTGATCTGCGTGCAGGACGAGCTTTACGCCTCCGCGGACCTCTGCCAGCTCTCCAACTACAGCCGCGCGGGGTTCGTTTCTCTGCCCTGCGGTCCGCTGGCCCGCTTCTGCGAACCCGGCGGCGACCTCATCGTCCTCCGGACCGCGCGCCGAAGCGGCAGAATTATGGACATCGGCACGTTTCCCGCCCGCAGCATCGAAATTCTGGACGCTTCCCTCGGCGGGGGAGATATCCTCCTGAACGCCCTGCTGGAGAGCCGCGTTTCAGAGCTGGACGGCCTCGTGATCGCTGCCTTCGGCGGAGGGGACGTTCCTCCCTCGTGGATGCCCCTGCTTCGCAAGGTCGTGCGCGCCGCTGTTCCCGTCGTGCTGACCTCGCGCTGCCCCGTCGGGCGCGTTCAGATCGGGCGGGATTTCGAGGGCTCCGCCGGGCGCCTTCTGGAGATGGGACTTATCAGCGGGGGTACCCTGACGCCCCTTCAGGCGCGCATCCGACTGGCCATGGGCCTGGGCGCGGAGCTGAAGGATCAGGAGCTGCGCACCTGGATGCTGGACGAATAGATGCCGATCGTAACGATCATTGGCAGGCCCAACGTCGGGAAATCCTCCCTTTTCAACAGGCTGATCGGACGGCGCGAGGCCATCGTCGACGACATGCCGGGCGTGACGCGCGACCGCCTCTACGGCGAAGTGGAGTGGAGGGAACGGTCCTTTTACGTCGTGGACACGGGCGGGATTCTGGGGGAACAGACCTCCTTCAGCGCGGGGATCGAGGTACACGTGCAGCAGGCCCTGTCGGAGTGCGACCTCGCCGTCATGCTCACCGACGGCACGGTCGGAACCACCACGGCGGACGAGGCCGTCGCGCAGTTTCTTCGCCGCAGCAGACGGCCCGTTATCGTGGCCGTCAATAAAATCGACGACCCGAAGCACGAGATACGTGTCGCCGAGGCCTACTCGCTGGGATTCGACGACGTGTTGGGAATCAGCGCCCTTCACATGCGCAACCTGGACGATCTTTTGGACCTGATCGTGGAAAGGCTGCCCGAAGTCGACGAAGTTCGGGACGAGGATGAAATCCGCATCTCCATCGTGGGGCGTCCCAACGTGGGCAAGTCCAGCCTGCTGAACAAACTGGCGAAGGAGGAGCGCGCGCTGGTCAGCCCCATCGCGGGGACGACGCGCGACCCCGTGGACACGTCGGTCCTGATGGAGGGACGCCGGTTTCGCCTGATCGACACGGCGGGATTGCGCAAAAAAAGCCGCATGGACACGAACCTCGAATATTACTCCTTCGTGCGGACCCTGGCGGCCGTCGATCGCTCGGACGTGGCGCTTTTACTCATGGAAGCGGACGAGCCCTGCACCGACGTCGACAAAAAACTGGCGGCCCACGTCACGGATAAGGGACGCGGGCTCGTCCTGGTGGTCAACAAATGGGATCTGCTGACGCAAAAGAACCGGGCCGGCGATAAAATGATCGAGAAAATTCGCCTGGAGATGCCCTTTTTGCCCTGGGCGCCGACCCTTTTCACCTCTGCCCTGAACGGCAGAGGCGTGCAGAAGATCGCCTCCGAGGCGATAACCGTTTTCGAGAACCGGCGCCACAGAATCCCGACCAACCTTCTGAATCGCCTGATGCGCGATATTCTGGCGTTCGACCGCCTGCCGTCCAACAAACGGGGCAAGGCGCTGAAGATTTACTACTGTCTGCAATCCGATATCGAGCCGCCCACGTTCGTGTTTTTCGTGAACGACCCCGAAATCGTCGACAGCGCCTTCGAAAACCACATCCACAAGGAGCTGAGAAAGCTCGGCGAGTTCACGGGAAGCCCCATACGAACGTACTGGCGCGGAAAGGAAGAGCAGAAAAAACAGTAAACGAGGGAACGAGAACGGAGAGCGTCCCGGGTGTAACGGTGCGTGACGTCGTCGGAGACGGACGGGACGTCGATTGAGGGGGACTTCAATAACCCGACGCTTGCGGCCCAGCCCGCCAGTTTTTCGCAGACGTCCGGCGTCTCTTTTGCTTTATCGAGCGAGTAGCCCACCCACCCTGCTCCGTCTATGACGCGAAAGGCATAGACGGTGTTCGGGGTTGTCCACATAGGGCGCGAGGACCGCGACGTGATTTTCGCCTTCCGAAAGGTTCGACAGGTCGCCTTTTCGATCGTCTGAGTTTCCCGATCGTCCGGAGTATCCATAACGTAAAATCCCCTTCCCATTGCCGTTTGGGTGGAACGAGAAACAGAATACACCGGGAATCTTAAGGAATTCTGAGGGACTTCTTAAGATTTTCTTAGAGCCTGTCTAATATCTTTTCAATAACAAAGACACAAATGTCAGTTTAACCATATTTAGCGATGTTTTAATGAGGCGTTCGCAGTTTTTCGGCTCCTTCTCATATATTGTGGGGGAGCTAAAGATTCCAAATATTCTTTGGG
>JAITPZ010000158.1 GCA_031289165.1 Synergistaceae bacterium | reverse complement strand
CGTCTTTGACCAGCGCGGGGATCATCATCGACCCGATGGCCGCGGTATCCGCGTTGCCCGAGCCGGAAACGCCTGCCATGATGACGCCGGCCACCATGGCTGTGTGCGCAACCCCGCCGGTAATGTGCCCCACAACGCTTTTGCTGAACTCGATAAACTTTTCCGTTATACCTGTCTGCTCCATCAACTGTCCGGCCATCATGAAGAAAGGGATCGCCATCAGGGAAAAACTGTTCGCGGAACCGTACGCCCTTGTCGCGAAGGTTAGATTTGGCAGGGTGGGCGAACTGAGAATCCAGAAGATACCGACATTGGCAAGGCAAACTGAAATCGGCGTTCCAATCAGCAACATGCCGAAAAAAAGGAGGAGTACTGTCCCAATGCCCATTATCGTTTCCCTCCTTTCAGCGCTTTTATGCCCCCTGCGATATGCTCGAAGGTGACCAGAATCAAAACGAACATTGAAACGGGCGTCACGATATAAACGCTGTTCTGCGGGATACGAACGCCAGCCATGACGCGTCCGGTCGTTGCGCGACAGAGATCGACGCTGAAAACAAAATAATATACCGCAAAGAAAAGGATCAACAGCTGAACCAGTATGACCATAATTTCCCGGGCTTTGAAGGAGAGGAACCCAATCAGCAGGTCAAACGCGACCGCCCCTTTTTTCCTCATAAGCAGGGGAATGCTCAACGTAAACAGCCAGATAAAAATACAGCGCGCTACCTGTTCAGTCCAGTTGAGAGGCGAGCCAATCACATACCGAAAAAAGATCTGCAACGAAACCACAGCAATGGAAGCGCCAAATAAAATCGCCATACAACGTTCAAACAACCATACGGTTTTATCCAGAAATTTGGAATACATAGATGCTTCCCGCCCTTTTTAGCATATTTCTGAAACAGACCTCACCTCCACAAGCGCTCAGCCCACCTTCTTCCCATCGCATCGCCAGCTCTCTGCCTGCTCCGTCACCTTGCCATGCGGTAGATCGCTTTGATGTCTTCCCGATCCAGCCTGACGAAGTTGCCGATTTTTCTGGTCTCGAAGAAGGTGCACTTGAGAGAAAGCTCGTCGATCTGAGCGTCCGTCAATTCTCCGATGCCGAGTCCCGAAATGCGAATCGGCATTTCGAGGGACTGGAAAAAATTTTCGCTCCGGCTGATGCCTTCCAGTACTGTATTTTCGGGATTCACCATGTCGTATTCACAGTCCCAGACGTTGATGGCGTAGCGGATAAAGCGATCCACGTCGTTTTTGCACACGTAACGCGCCCAGGATGACCATACCGCCGCCAGCCCCGCGCCATGCGCGACGTCGAACATACCGCTCAATTCCTGTTCCAACTGATGCGACGCGTAATCATGAATCTTGCCCGCCCCCGTCACGTCGTTGTGCGACATGCTGCTCGCCCACATGATCTCCGCGCGGGCGTTGTAATCGTGAGGATCCGCCAGCGCCTGGGGCGCGTATTTGATGATGGTTCGCAAAACCGCCTCGGCAAACCGATCGGTCAGGTCGCAGTTTTTATCCTGCGAGAAATACCGCTCAAGCGAGTGCATCATGATGTCCACACAACCGCTGGCCGTCTGGTAGGGCGGGCAGGTGTAAGTGAGTTCGGGATTCATGATCGCGAAGGCCGGGCGGCAGATCGGCTCGTGGATGCCCTTCTTGATCCAGCCCTCTTCTTTGGTGAGCACCATCGAGTCGCTCGTCTCGCTGCCCGCCGCGGCGATGGTGACGATACATCCGACCGGCAGGGTTTTTGTCGGCCTGATTTTTTTGTCGTTGATATCCCAGATATCCACGCCATCGTGCGCGATTCCGATGGCGATGGCCTTCGAGGAGTCGATGACGCTGCCGCCGCCAACGGCCAGGACAAAGTCGATTTTTTCCTTCATACCAAACTCGATGCCCTTATAGACAGCGCTGAGGCGCGGGTTCGGCACGACGCCCCCCAGCTCGACATAAGAAATTCCCTGCTCGTCCAAGCTCTTGCGAACCGTACTCATCAGGCCGCTATTCCTGACGCGGTCGCTTCCATAATGAAGCAGCGCCCTCGTTCCTCCGAAGGCCTTCGTTTCCCGGCCCGCATACTGTTCCGCGTTTTTGCCAAAAATAACCTTCGTCGGAATATGAAATTCAAAATCGATCATATCTCAAACACCTTCCCAAATTGAAATTCACGACATGAACCGGCTACGCGAACAGAACAACGGCCAGAAACGCCGCTTCTTTATCCGATTCATTGGCGATCGCGTGTCCGCCGCCGTTTTCAATCAGTGACGTATCTCCGGGCTTCATGACCGTTCTGGAGTGATCACTGTCCTCGTAAACCGCCTCGCCCCAAAGCATATGGTAAACTTCGTACTCTCCCTTATGCACGTGCCAGCCGATGGAACAACCCGGTTGGAGGACATTGACGGCAAACAGCCGCCCATGCCCGCCCATTTCGTCTTTTTCGAGGATATGGCGTAACTCGGTATTTCCGAGACCGCCAACCATCTTTTCCCTGATCTCGACGCGGTGAGCCCCTTTTTTCCGTATCATTTTTGCCGAACCTCCCTTCAGTGAAGCGGAATTTGGCAGAGGACAGGCCGCCCCGAACCTCAGCTGTAAAGAAACTCCTATTCTTTGACGACCCCCGCCAGTTCATCCCAGATGGAAGCGTTGGCCGCCGCAATTTTTTTGTAAATGTCGAACAGTTTAAGGTAAATTTCGTGATTGCCGCTGTTGGGAACGCAGGTCGACTGTATATGGTTGCACATGGAGACGGCGCTTATTTCGTCCCTGAACACGCCTGTGCCCACTCCCGCAAGCAACGCTCCGCCAAAGGAAGAATCGTCAATCAGGGGGCGAAGCACCGGCAGTCCAAAAACGTCCGCGATAATCCGGCACCATAACAGACTTTTGGCGCCTCCGCCGATCAGTCGGATTTCCGGGGTCTGACCGTGCCAGAATTCCTTTATCACCTGAAAACAATCGTAAAGACTGAAAGCGACGCCCTCCAGTACCGCACGAGAAAAGGCCCCGCGGTCATGAACCATACTGACACCGAAAAAGTTGGCTCGATAGCTGGCGCTGAAATGGGGACAACGTTCGCCGAGGAGATAGGGATGAAACAGGAGTCCCCTCGCGCCTGCCGGAGTCCTCTCCGCTTCCTTGTCCATCCACAGATAAACGTCTTCACCCCTGGCTTCGCAGGCGGCCTTTTCCCCGGGATACAGGGCGTCTCTCAGCCACCGGTAAGCGGCGGCGCTGGAGGACGTGCCGGTTACCGTATACCACATGCCGTCTACGGAATAGGGATAGGTGTAGGTTTTGGGGTGGGGACGGGGGTGTCGCTGAATGATGTTGACGTTCCCGGCTGTGGCCAGTTTGACCAGGGTCTGGCCTTCCTCCACCGCGCCGGAACCGTAGTCCTCGGCGGCGGTATCGCTGCAGCCGGCGATCGCGGGCGTTCCCGGACGCAGACCGGTTCGCGCCGCAACTTCCCGGCTCACACAGCCGACAACTTCTTTGGAAGTTTTTATTTCCGGTAAAACCGACAGGCCAAGTCCGATAATGGAACAGAGCTCCGTTGACCAGCGCCTGTTCAGCGCGTCATAAAGCAGGCTGCCCTGCGCGTCTACATGGTCGGTGCACATATCGCCGGTAACAGCGTGACGTACGTAGTCTTTCGTAAAGAGGATATGACGGATACGGTTGTAATGTTCCGGTTCGTTTTCCCTGATCCACTGCAACTGCGGCATCGTCCACGTGGCGCTGGGACGTTGCATGGCAACGCTGAAAATAGTTTCGCCGTGATCCCGATCCAGACGCCGGGCGATATCGGCGCTACGCTGGTCGTTCCACATGATGCAGGGGCGGATGACCTGAAAATTCTCGTCCAGCAAAACCGCGTTGTGCGTGGAAGCGGTGAAACACAAGGCCTCGATTTTGGCGGCGTCCGCCTCCGATTGCGCGAGACACTTTTTCACCGTAGCGACAAAACCGTCCACCCAGTCCTCGGGGTTTTGCTCGGACCACCCTGGATGCAGATGGCAGGAAGAAATTTCCTGAAACGCGGTGGCCAGTATCCGGCCCTCCGCATCGATCAGCGTGCTCTTACAGCCTCCTGTACCGACATCCACTCCAAGCAACTGTCGCATTTTCGGCTAGCCCAAACTTTCCACGTGCGCCCGCTCGCCGGGATGTTCCAGCATCTGCAGAGCTTTTTCCACGTATTTGCGGCGATATGCTTTTTCGTCTTTTTCGTCGACACTGGGATTGCCCACCGGGCATGTGATGGCGAAACCTCGCAGGATCCGGCTGGCGCCCACCGATTTGGCGATATCCACGACTGTACAGATTTGCACCGTTGGAATTCCCTCTCTTTCGATTTCCTTGGCTATCGTTGACCCGCAACGAGTGCTGGTGCCTCAGGTGGAGGTCAGGATAACGGCCTGCACCGCCCTCTCCTTCAGCCTCGCGGCGATTTGTTCCCCTTTCGTTCTGGAGGCCTCCACCGACGCACAGTTGCCGGTGGCGACATAAACTTCACTGTCCAACTCGCCGAGTTTTCCCTCCGCCGCCACTTCCCGCAGCACGTCTATCGGCAGCAGACGATTTGGATTTTCCATCACCCAGGTTCCGTCATAGCCGCTATGGATCACAAAATGCCTGTTCTCCATCAGGGTATCCCAGTCGTAGTGGCCCCATGTGGTGCTGCCGTTGGGCTTCAGCCTGTCGGGATTGTCCTCGGGTATCAACCCCCCGTCCGTGACCATGGCCAGTTTGATCTTTTTTACGTCGCCCACCGCTTCGGCGGGGGCGACCTCGTCAAAAACCGGCGGGAGCAGTTCGCTGGAAAATGGCTCCCCGCGCAGCTTGTGGAGCACCATCTCGATCGCGCGATGGGCGGCATTGTCGGGCTGCTCCTCGTTGAGGATGATGTCCCGGGGGATGTAACCCTCCGCGACGGCGCCCCCAATAGGCTCCTTTTTGAGCAGACGCAGGCCAATACCGGCCATTTTCGGAGCGGCGTCGCGCATCCCGCTGGCCATAATACCGGTCTCCACGATATAAGTATCCTTGCGGAAAAGGTCTACAGCGGGGTTTTCGGGGTACATGGCGGTGACGGTGGGGATCCCCAGCTTTCGGGCGACCAGAGAAACCATGTTGCCGCAGGCGATGCCATAACGTCCGGCGTTGAAGGCGGGCCCCGCAATGAATAGATCCGGTTTGAGGGCCGCCACCAGGGCAAGCCCCTCCTCGGCGGACTTTTCCGCATTGTCGGCAAAATAATTGTCGCCGCAGTAAACCGTGCCCACAACCTCGCAGTCGTCCTTGAGCAAATTACGGAACTGGATCGCCGGACCGATGGCTTCTTCCTTTACGCCAAAGCCGACGCCCGCCTTATCCTCGCCGCCGATTTGGGCATAAAACTGGTTGACATAACACACAACGCGCCATTTTTTTCCGCCCATACGCTTTTTCTCCTGTTCCCGTCATTCGTCCCTGGAAGGACGAATCAATAATCCACGGCTTTGCCGTAGGAGTAACCGATCTGGCTCATCAGGCCCACCTGTTTCATATAGGTGGAGCGCACCTGACCGACGGCCGGATCGCCGGTGGCGATGCGGTGCCCCTCGATGACGCCATCGTCGCCGCTCAGGTAGAGGGCGTCCTTCGGACCGCCCAGCAGGGTCTCCACCGGAGCGAGGGTGAAGTTGTGGTAGTAAGTGCCGGAACAGACGATGGAATCGACATTGGGTTCGCTGATCAGACACTCCACGCCCAGGTTGCTCTTTCCGTTGAGGATTTGTATGATCGGAACGGCCCTGATGCCGATCTTCTCGGCCTCGCTGGCGATGGCGCCCACATCCAGAGTGGAAGCGCCGCCCACGCCCTTGGTGAGAATAACGCCGTCTGCCCCGAGAACTTCCCTGAGCAGGCTGGCGGCCATTTTAGCGACCAGGCTGCGATGTTTGGCCTCCACCGACGTCACGGTAACGATCACGCCGGCGAAATTGAGATCCTTTCCATGACGACGCATCAGTTCCATGATAATCGGGTGATTTTGAATCTCATAGGTGGTGACGCAGCGAAAACCGCCGCAGGGAGAAATGGCGCCGTCCATAATCTCCGTGGGCTGCATTACCAGCGGAAAAGTGTCGGGAACGGCATTGCCGTACACCATCGGCTCCCGATAGTTGTGAGTGTCGTATTGCTTGGAGTAAATCTGATAGGAATAGGCGATACCCGGCAAACCGGGAACGCGGTTTTCGTTGTCCAACAGCTCGACCCGCTCAGGTACCGTTCCCAGCGTGGCCCGGGCCAGCAGGACGCCGATCCTGAAACCGACGCGGCGCACCGCTTCCCGATAGGCACGAAAATCGGTGTCCGCCGACGTCAGAGGCTCTATCACCAGCTGAGGCATCCGGGCATAAGGGTTGATCGCGGCGCATTCGCCGTTCATGTCATAGGAACCCCATTTGCGCGACCAGTAGGTGTTGTTCTGACAAAGAGTGAGCCCCACGCCTTCCACCACGCGAGTCACACCGCTTCCCGCGATTTGCTGCTCTTCGGACAGGACACCCGGCCAGTCGATGCCGCCCGAGACTTTGCAGCGCGGCTGCACCACGTCCACGACGTTGATGATACGTACACTATCGCCGGGGCGGGCGATAGCGATATTGAACGCCTCAGGGTCGAAGCAACTTTCCTGGCGCACAAAATCCAAAATATCTCCCCTGCTCACATACAAGGTACCATCCCGATATTCCGTCGAGGCTCCAAACTGAAAGTCTTTGATCCGGATCGTTTCAATCTGCAACTTCATACTCAACGCTCCTTTGCGATAGGGAACGATATTATTAATTGTAATTTTTAATGGCAAATTATTTCATATAATGTGAAGTATTATGAACTATATATGAACAGTTTTAATGTGTCAAGGTCTGTTGAACTTCAAAAATTTCGGCACATCTCATGCTGTTTGCAAAACCGTTACCTGTACCAGGCCGGTTCCGTTAAACGCTCTTTCTCCTGTGACGTTAAATCAAGCATCCATTCGATCACTTCATTGCAATCCGCGATAACGCCATAATCCGCATTGTCGAATACAGGCGCTTCAGGGTCTTTGTTTACCGCCACCACATTTTTTGCCGAATACATCCCCGCAAGGTGCTGTATTGCGCCGGAAATGCCGAAAGCCACATAAAGTTTTGGACACACCGTTATTCCTGTCTGCCCAATTTGTTGACTGTAATCCGCGTAACCCGCATTAACGGCGGCACGCGAGGCTCCTGCCCCGACTCCCAGTTTTTCCGCCAGTGCCTCCAGTTTCAAATAGGCTTCTTTGCTGCCAAGCCCCAGGCCGCCCGCGAAAATAACGCGCTCTTCCTCCAAATCACGACGCGAATTTCTGGTTTTCCGTGTTTCCAGTAAAACCACCCCACTCGGCCGCAGCGCGGTACAGTCCAGTGTAATGGTTGTGACCGCCTTCTCCGAAACGTGATCCGGCAACAGGAACATTTCGTGTCGAAAGGTCGCCATCTGGGGGCGCCTTTCCCGGCAGAGAATTTTAGCCATCAGGCTTCCGCCGAACGCCGGCCGCATTTGAAGCAACAGGCCGGACTCGTCGATATCGAGCCCGATGCAGTCCGCCGTGAGGCCTGTCTCCAGCAGCGCCGCCACTTGGGGGGCAACGGAACGCCCCCAGACATCCGACGAAAACAAAACGATTTCAGGCCTTTCACGTTCAGACAGCGCCGCGATTTCCTTCGCCGCAGCGGCCTCTCCGGGGGGCCCTTCCGCGTTCACCCGCAGATACAAAATCCGCGACGCTCCGACGGTGGAGAAGCGTTTACTGTCTTCCTCCCTCAGTTCAGTCCCCACAGCCAATGCCACGCAAAGCCCATTCGTCAGCTTTCGGGACAGCTCCTCCGCCTTCGCCAGGATCGAGAGGCTTCCACTCGAAATCCTATTCAGGCCCCCGCAACGCAGCACCACATAAATTATTCTGTCCGAATCGCTCATATTTACCCTTCAGAGGCACGGAACACTCTTTCGAGAATATTCTCAGCGCCGGTACGCGCGTCCTTTTCGATCCGCACACGGACGCTTCTGCCGAACTCGACACGCTCCACCTGCACCACCCTCGTGGGCGAGCCCTTTATCCCAACTTCATCGGGTCTGAATCCAAGGATTTCTCCATTCAGGACCTGAACGGGAACATCCTTTGCCCTTCTCATGCTTCCGATGCCTGGCAGCCTGACGTGATTGATTCCCTCGCATACGGCGAGAAGAATGGGAGGCTCTGCCTCGATCAATTCTTCCCCTTCATCGGCGAGGCGCGTGATTTTCAGTGATCCGCGCAAGTTTGCCTCGACGCGAATGACGTTGGTGACGCAGATCATGTTCTGATGTATCGCCAACTGCGGCGCGGTCTGCCCGGTTTCTCCGTCGAACGACCTTCGCCCGCACAAAATCACGTCAGCGCCACCCATTTTCTCGATCGCTCGGCTCAGGACGCGTGCCGTTACATACGTGTCGGAACCGACAAACATGGGATCAGAAACAAGCGCCACCCTGTCCACACCAAGGGACAGCGCATACCGCAGCATTTCGACGGCGGACTTCACACCCATGCAAAGCGCCTGAACCTCACCGCCAAACCGCTCCCGCAGATGAAGAGCCTCTTCCAGCGCATGCTCATCGGCCGGACTTATCATCCATGGCACACCTTCCCGCCGAACCGAGAGAGTGACGCTGTCAATGCCACTTTCCTGAGATTGCGGAACCTGTTTGATACAGGCCACGAAGCGCATCTCATTCTCGCCTTGTCCTGCGTCTTATCAGGAACATTCATCAAGTAAACAGAACAAATCGAGGACCTCGAGTTCTCCGCTCCTGTCGCCGCATTTTCTAAAAGATGTCGTGCAGCCGGGACATGAAGTCACCATGGCTGAGGCCCCCGTGCGTTTCGCGTCGAACAGCCTGTCCTGCGCAATAAGAGAGGCCGTTTGCGGGGAGTATTCGCGTAATATCTCTCCTCCACAGCATTTGGTCAATTTACCATGCAGAAACATCTCCTGCAAATTCATTCCTGTGGCACGAATCAATTCACGCGCCGGGGCTTCTTCATTCAGGTCGCGGGCCAGACGGCAGGGATCCTGATAAGTCACGTTCTTCCGATTTTGTACCGGGCGAATTTTCAGTTTTCCGCTCCGCACAAGAGCGGCGATGCAGGACGTGGCGGTTTCCACCCTTTCAGAAAAAGCAGCACCCCATTTGGGATAATGCTGCATGAATATTTCTGCGTCTTTGGGATCGAGCGTCACGATAACGGAAGCGCCCGTATCACTCAGGGCCTTTGCTGTTCCGAATGCCCTCTGACGGACATCTTCCGTATATCCGAGCAGATCGGCAATTTCCGCGCCGGATGAAGGTTCATCCGGTAAAACCGTGTAATTCGCGCCAGCTTTTTTCAACAGGCCCATGACCGCCAGTGCCGTTTCGGGCGAACGAAAAGCGGCTGCGTCGCCCACAAAGAGCAACGTATCCGCCCGCTGCGGTAAATTCCCGATCACGTCCTTCAACGCGCTCATCTTTTCGCTGGCCGGTTTACCGTAAATGTTGCCATTCTCCAAAACGCTTTCGGTCAGAGGCCCCACGGACGGCGGAACGTAGCCATTCACGACGGCATGCGTCCGGGCCTCCCTAATGAACACGGGCGGTTCAAAGCCCGTGACGCAGTCGTTTGAGCAGGCGCCGCACAGGCAGCACTGGTACATGATCTCCGCCATGTCGGGCGTGTAGTCCGACCCCCTTTCCACGAGAGACGTCAGGAGTCCCTTCGCTCTCGGGGTATGCGCTTCGTTGCCCGTGCTGTTCGCAACGGGGCATACATGACGACACATCCAACAAAATCGGCAGGCATCCGCATTTTTTTTTGCTGTCTCAGAAAACATCGCACTTCCTCCGGCTCACAGGCCAAGTTTATATGGATTCATGATGCCGTTCGGATCCAACGATTTTTTGATGCCCTCAAAAACCTGCATGGCCGGACCATATTGTTCCTTCATGAGGCGGGAGAGCTTCAATCCGATGCCGTGATGATCGTTGATTACGCCCCCGTTGGCCATAGCGGCGCGGACGCCCGCGTTCCATATTCGGTTGTGCAATCGAATGGCCTCCTCGGGATCCTCGGGGGGAGAGTCCATGATGAAGCGATCGTAAATCATCGTACCCCATCCGTACCAATGAGAGCTGTGGGCAATGAACCGGACCCCTTCGAAATTGTCTTCGATGGCGTGCTTCATCGCCCAATAGATAAGTTCAACCTTCTCGTAGGAAGCCACGGTGTCCATCGTCCCGAACATTTGCGGGTTGTCCAGGGTATAGCCGGGGTAAAAAAAAGTGATTCTATTCTTGTACCATTTTTCGCCGTAGTCGCTGCCCATTTCCTCGGCGCCGTACTTTCTGCAAATATCGCGAATGACCTCCATTTCGATGTCCACAATTTTCTCGATGCCCTCCACCGCGAGGTTCATAAACGCGCCCTTTTGCTCGACGCCCACTACTTTTTTGATGATTGAACGGGTCTCCGATTCGTCGTAAAGACGAAGAATCGAGGGCTTGATTTTGCCCATAATATCGCGCCCGGCCGCAAATCCCGACGTCATATCCCTGAAAAGAAAAGCACGGAACTTCCTGCACTCAGGCAAATCAAAAAGCTGGAACGACGCCTTCGTCATGACACCCAGGGTCCCCTCGGAGCCGATGAAGATCTGGTTCAGGTCCGGTCCGGCGGAGTGTTTGGGCACCGGCAGAGTGTTGATGATGTCTCCATTTGGCAGGACAACTTCCATGCTCATACACTGGTCGTCGATTTTGCCGTATTTAGTGGACATGATCCCAATCCCCCGGTGCGCGAGCGCCCCACCCACGGTACCGCAGGTCAGGCAGCTCGGGATGTGCATCACGGAGTAGCCCCGTTCGTTCGCGTACCACTCCATACGCTGGAATACCATACCGGTCTCGACCGTAATAATTCGGGAGTACTCGTCTATCCCGATCAGTTTATTCATTCGTTTGGTATCGAGAACGATGCCGCCCGCCGTGGGCAGCGCGCTGCCCTGCGACCCCGAACCTCCGCCCCACGTCTGGACGGGGATTTTGTAATAGTTGGCAATTTTAAGCAACCTGGATACTTCCTGCGCGGATGCGGGGCGCACGATATAATCCGGCTTCGGGGGAAGGCGACCTTTGTCCACCCACATACGCCCGACCCAGAAATAATCCACTCCGTATACAAGTCGCTCTCCGTCGCTGATGCTCACATTTTCTCTGCCGACGACATCTTCCAGTTCAGACAGAACCATTTCGAACATAAAGCCTCTGCCATCCAACTGCAATCTCTCCTCTACACCGGGTGGTTTCCTGTTTGAATCTGAATTTTTACCGCAAAACCCGTTTTCGTTCGTTCACAAACAATTCTCGGTCGTTAAAATGTTGAACAAATCGCAACAATTATGATCTATTTTTGACTATATATGAACATTTTTGATGCGTCAAGTCCAAATACTTTTTTTGATATAACTTTTTTGACGTGAGATTGACCGTGCGCGGAAAGTATAATAAGATTTCAAGCACTATCTTTGATGGACTTTTTTGAAAGTGGGCGTACAGCAAATGTTGCCGGAAGAGCGACGGTCAAAAATCGTGGAAAGACTCCAGAAAATGGAAGTTTGTACCATCAAAGAATTGTCTGCGGAGTTTTGCGTGTCGAGAATCACAATGATGAGAGATTTGAGCGCGCTCGAAAGCGACGGCGTCCTTGTGAAAATTCATGGAGGAGCCAAGATCAAAAAGGACGACGCCCCGCATTATGAGACGCGCTTCAATGTAAGGAAGAACAGAAATATCGATTTGAAGAGAGCTCTTGCTGTGGAGGCCGCGCCTCTTGTAAAGGAAGACAGCACTATTTTCATCGACTCTTCCACGACGGGCTACATTTTTGCTGAGGAGCTTTTGAAACGCTCGTTTTCCAGCCTTAACATCATCACAAACTCTCCTGCTCTGCTGGATTCCATACGAGAAAAGCACAGGGTGTCCCTGATCGTGACGGGCGGGGAACTGAATACGTTTTATAACATGCTTGGCGGTCTTTGGGTCGTGGATTTTCTCGACCGGGTCAATATCGACGTGGCATTCATTTCAGCGGCCGGCATATCGGAAAGTGCCGAACTCACCACAAGCAGCATGGACATCGCGAATATATTGAATAAGGCCATCGATCGTTCCACAAAGACTTATGTGCTCGCTGACAGCACCAAGCTCTTCAAAAAAGAAATGATCAACATATGTTCTCTTGCCCGTTGCACGTCATTGATAACAAATGGAAACATTTTTCCGGAACAGATATCTTTGCTCGACAAATATATCGAGTTGAGAACGGCTCGCTGACGATCATCCAAAGTCACAGCCCCCCGGCAGAGCCGACCTGATTGTGATGAATAAGCGCCAGGCATTTGCGGCTGGGGGCCGGGAGGGCCAGGGAGGAAAGCTCCTTCAGGGAGAAGAATCCCCACTCCCCCGCCTTAATTTTGTCGGACAGCGCGGGAGAAATTTCCCTCAGCTCGCAGACGACGAACCAGGCCGTCACCCTGTGGCGTGTGAAGGAGAAGCGAACGACGCCCGCCTCGTCGCAGGAAAGGCACTCGACGCCCAGCTCCCGGGCGTGAGCGTCGACGGCGGAGCGCGTGTTTTCCGTGACTCGGGGAAACCAGGGAATCTCCCACCAGCCCGCCCAGACCCCGCCGGGCGGACGTCGCCGAAGCAGACAGGCGTCGGCGTGCCTCCACAGTATCGCCCAGGCGTCGATCCTTATCGTCGCGGGGCGACGTCGGGGAAGAGGGCGCTGCGTTTCCGTCCCGCGCGTTCGGGCAGAACAAAGGCCTTCCCACGGGCATTCTCCGCACCCGCACTTCGGAGTTTTTGGCAGACACACCAGCGCGCCCAACTCCATCAGCGCCTGATTGAAGGCGCGGGCTTTTCCCTTCGGCATCATCCGCAGGACGATCTCCGCGGCCGCCTTTTTCAGCCCGGAGCTGCCCGCGGGATCCTCCAGATCACAGAACCGGGCCATCACCCGTTCGACGTTTCCGTCCACCGCCGCGACATCTCCGTTGCCGGCGATGCTGGCCACCGCGCCGGCCGTGTAAGGACCGAAGCCCGGATAACGCAAAAGCTCCTCCACGGTCTCGGGAGGACGGTCGC
>JAITPZ010000163.1 GCA_031289165.1 Synergistaceae bacterium | reverse complement strand
GTATAACGCTCACAGACCACCCACTGTCCCCGCTCCAGCGCCGGAAGGATCACAGCGTCCACATGCCCGCTGCGATCCGCCAGAAACAGAAGCAACTCCGTTCGAGCGCCAACAGGGGTCCCGCCAAGCAGAAGCTCGCGCAGCAACGCGCCGCCATTCCAGCCGCCAGGCTCGAAGGTCCGCAGAACGCTTCCCCTCCCGTGCGTCTCCTCGAGAAAATCGCAGAGCAATGCCGCCTGAGTGCTTTTACCGCAACCGTCAATGCCCTCGATGGTGATGAAAATTCCCCGTTCCTTTCCCATCACTCGTTCAATCCTCGTCGCTGACGCTGATCAGGCGTTTCATCAGGCCGTCCACCACGTACTCCGAACTGGAAATACGCAGAGTTCCTTCTTTTATACGCCTCGTTTTCGTCTCGCTGAGAAATTCCTTCTCCTCGGGGAGCAGCTCCGCAACGGTCTTTTTCCCGTCCCGGGACGATTTGCTTTCCGCCTGATCATGAAGCAGCTCGACGATCAGCTCGTTGTTGGCGTCCGCGGCGGAGAGCTCCGTCAGCATTCGCCCAAAGCCATCTATGGTCTTCCACGCGCCGTTGACGGCAAGCTGGGCAAGGGGGTTCATCCCTCCGCCCCGGACGATCAGCTCGCAGGTTCCCGTGGCGTCTTTGGGCACGACAACCTCGAAGTGCTTTTTTACGGGACTGCGCCGCCAGGGGCGCAATGTCACCTCCACGTTCAGAAGGTCGCCGGGTTTCGCGTCCGACGAGACGACGACGTCCTCGATGATCAGCAGCTTCGGTTCCTGCGTGGCGGAAACGTCAAGCCGAAACCCCACGGGATAGACCTCCGCGAAGGGTTGCTGCAGAAACAGCTCCATGATCGCGACGGACTCCCTGAGGGCGACGCTGCCGACGTCGTCCTCCGAAAAAAAAACGTTCGTGCGCGTCCATCCCTCCGTCAGGCCCCGGCCCTCCACCCGCAGGGTCACCGAGAGAGTGCCCTGTCCCTTTCGTCCCCACTGATCGTCCACAAGGCCGCTGTAGACTCCCTCGAGCAATTTGGAACCGATGTACTCGTCCGGCGTCAGGCGAAAATTTTTCACGGACCGCTCTCCGTCCCCCGCGTCCATGTCCCTGAACACCAGGGTCGCGGCGATCGAGGGAGTGAAATATCCCATGCGTCCTCCCACTCCGGCGTCCCTGTCCTGGGTGGCCGTCCCCACCAGAGCCGTCGGAGAGGCGAGCTTGAAGGGAAACGCGTGGCTGGAGACGATGTCGTGTATATACGCACGCGCGACGGGAAAATTCACCGCGCCGCGCTCCAGAAACGAATGCCCGAAAGCCAGAAAGCGGCCGTCCCTGGACGTGGCCGTCACCGTCCCCGTCGCCGCCATCTCAACGTCGCCCCACACCAGAAGCACCGCAATCGCGTCGCCCGGAGAAAATTTTTCGACCGAAACCGGAAGTTCCCCCGCGGCGCCCCAGGGCGCCGACTCCACAGGAATTCCCAGCGTCTTTCCGAGCCCCGTCGCGGCCCGGTCGCTCAAGCCGCCGACCATCAGAGGCAGAGACCTCCGCGACGGACCCGATGCGCTTCCCCCGGGGCCTCTGATGATCACCGGCCTGTCCGGACGGGAAAAAACGTCGCACATATCCTCGACAGGCGTCACCAGCGCCGTCTTATGGTCGCTGAAATTCCAGCCCATTCCGATCGCCCCGGCCAGTTTTCCATCGATGTAGACCGGGGAGCCGCTCATCCCCTGTGCCACCTCGCCGGTGAGGTTGTCGGGCGACGGCAGCATACGAATCATGATCGCGTTTTTTACCGCGCCCCTCCGGGGGATGACGCTCACGATCTCGACCGGCAGGCGGGCCGGCCGGGTTCCCCGCAGAACCGTCAGGGCATATCCGCGCATTCCGGCGCGCAGACGCTCCACCGGAACGACGGACTGCTCCGGGACGAACGCCGCGGCCGCGGAAGAAACCGAAGCGCCGGAACATCCCGCCAGCACAGTCACGCTTATAATCCACAAAAGCAATCGTTTCAGAATAGCTTTCAAATTCACAACTCCAAACCTGCCCTCGTCGATTTGTTCCGCTCGTCGCACCGAAGTCGCTCCAGCGTTCTTTCTATCTGCGCCAGCGCAGATAAGACATGATAAACTCGTCGATGTCGCCGTCGAGAACGGACTGAACGTTGCCCTTCTCCACCCCCGTGCGATGGTCTTTGACCAGAGTATAGGGATGGAGGACGTAGGAGCGGATCTGGCTTCCCCAGGTGCTTTCCTTTTTGTCGCCGACGACGGCCGCCAGCTCCTCGCTGCGCTCCTGCACCGCGCGCTCGTAGAGTCTGCTCTTCAGAACCTGCATGGCGACCTGACGGTTCATATGCTGAGACCGCTCGTTCTGACAGCTTACCACAATTCCCGTGGGAATGTGCGTGATGCGGACCGCCGAATCCGTCCGGTTGACGTACTGCCCGCCCGCGCCGCTGGCGCGGAAAGTATCGACGCGCAGATCCTCCGATCGGATTTCCACCTCCACGCTCTCCGGAAGCTCGGGAGAAACCCCCACCGACGCGAAGCTCGTATGACGACGATGCGCCGAGTCGAACGGGGAGATGCGCACCAGACGATGCACCCCCTTTTCAGCTTTCAGATACCCGTAGGCGTAATCGCCCCCGACAAGCACCGTCGCGCTTTTGATCCCGGCCTCCTCGTCGGAGGAAGCCTCCAGCACCGCCGCCCTGAACCCGTCGCGCTCGGCCCATCGCAGGTACATGCGGAGCAGCATCTCCGCCCAGTCCTGAGAGTCCAGCCCTCCTGAACCCGCGTGTACCGTCAAAATCGCGTTCGCGGTATCGTACTCCTCGTTCAGGAGGAGGAGAAGCTGGCGTCGGTCCAGAGTCTGCCGCAGTTCGTTCGCGCGAGTCTCGAATTCCCTCTGCAGCTCGGCGTCGTCGTCCTCGCGCAGCATTTCGTCGAGCACGTCCAGATCGTCCAGCTCCCTGCACACCCGCTCCCACTCCCCGAGGCGCCCCGTAATGCCGGACAGCTCCCTCAGATAATCCTGACTGTCCTCGCGCGACCAGAAATCGACCGCCGTCGTGACGGCCTCCAGCTCGGAAGCCCGTGTTTTCAGCGTTGGCAGGTCAAAGACTGTCCTGCAGTTCCTGCTTCAGGGACCGCAGTTCTTCCAGTACGGAAACGTTTGCCTGTATCATTAAAGTACCTCCATCCGGACAGAAATTGAAACAAACATTCTATATAATAACGTAACATGAAAAAATAAGGGAGCAAAGCGACGCAAAAATTGCCGCGAAACCTTCACTCAGACCAGGATATATGGCGCACGCTCCGCGCGACAACGCCGGACCGGCGACAGGGAAGAGTTCACGAAGAGGAGATATGAATGGATCGGGGACGCGCGTGATTACCGGGATACCTTCCAGCCTCGTATTTTGGCTGTACAGGGGAGGCGTTCAGTCTGTCTTTTCCTCCGGCGGTGCGGCCTTTTTCGCGCCGTAGAGCATGCGGTAGACCTCAAGGTTGCCCGACACCTTCCGGACATAGTCGCACGTCTCGTCGAAGCGCACCTGCTCGATCCAGAGGTCGGGGGTCAGGTCCTGCTTCCCGTCGGCCAGCCACTTCCGAGCATTTCCGGCCCCGGCGTTGTAGGCCGCCATGATCCAGTCCACACGGGCAAACGAACGCCCCAGCCGCTCCAGATGCGCCGTTCCCATGTTGACGTTGTCCGTCACGTCGCAGATGTCGTATTTTTGAAGGCCAATCCGCTTCGCTTCGTCCTTCGCCGTCCCCGGCATGAGCTGCATCAGCCCCGACGCCCCGGCGTGGCTCACCGCGTCGGGACGAAACGCGCTCTCCTGCCTCATGATCGCCCAGACGAAGTTGTCCTCCACTCCATACTTTTTGCAGGCTGCGGCGACCTGCGCCATAAAGGGGCGCGGATAGAGGCACTCCAGGCCCCTGCGATAAAGCCTCGTTCCC
>JAITPZ010000135.1 GCA_031289165.1 Synergistaceae bacterium | reverse complement strand
AGGGAGCGCCCGTCGCGTCTCGATGTTTTCGATCCCCGGTGCCGCGTGATCTGCGCGCTGTTCCTGACGGTCGCGCTGGCCTCGGTCCGCTCTCTGCCGGGGTTGCTTGCGGGCGGGGTTGTTCCTTTTCTGCTGCTGTTTGCGGGCGACCTGAAGGAGCTGGGGAAGACTCTGGCGCACGTCAACGCCGTCACGATTTTCGTGTGGCTGCTGCTGCCGCTCACCACTCCCGGTCCCCGATGGGGTGCTTTCTCGATGCCGGGCCTGCACCTCGCCCTCCTGGTCACCTGCAAGCTGAACCTGATCTCCGTCACGCTGATTCGCATGGTCGCGGAGCTGGGCATGGGCCGAATCGACAACGTGCTGGGCGATTTTCGCCTGCCCGAAAAGCTGCGGGTGCTGCTGCTGCTCACGATGCGCTACGTGCTGCTGCTGATGGATCGCGTCGCCACGATGATCCGCGCGATACGCCTCCGCGCGCCGGAGCTGCGGGGGCGACGGCTCTGCGTGGCGTTCGGCTGTATGCTGGGGACGACGCTGATCCACAGCTCCGACAGGGCGGAACGCTCGATGCTCGCCATGCGCTGCCGGGGCGGGATGGCCGGCTTCGCCCAGTGCTGTCCCCTGAAATGGCGGTCGTGCGACACGCTGCTTTGCGCCTTTTTTGGGTTGAACGTCGCGCTGATCGTCGCTGTTTGCTTTTATTGACAATCAACAAAACCGGGAGGCTCCGTCCCAAACTCCGCAGGGGGTTGGAGACCCCCTGATCCTATTAGAGGAGTCGATTTGCTTGGCCCTGTCTGAGCCCTTACTTGAAGTCAGAGACCTGTATTACAGTTATCCCGACGGATCCCCGGCACTGAACGGGCTGAACCTGACCCTGGAGCGGGACGAAAAGCTGGCCCTCGTCGGCGCCAACGGATCGGGAAAATCGACGTTGCTGGCACTCCTTGCGGGATGCTTTCTTCCCGGACGGGGCGATGTGTCGCTTTCCGGGCAGACGGTCGGCTCCGGTCTCGATCGGCTCAGAAAGGCCGTGGGGCTGATTTTTCAGGATCCCGACGACCAGCTTTTCATGCCCCGCGTCCTGGAGGACGTGGCCTTCGGTCTCGTCTCGCACGGAATGGACCTCGTCGAGGCGCACGAGCGGGCGCGCGCCACCCTCGAAACGCTCTCCGCCGCGCACCTGGAAAACCGCCTTCCGCATCGGCTGTCGGGCGGCGAAAAGCGCATGGTTGCCCTGGCGGGCATCCTTGCGATGCGTCCGGAGATCGTGGTGCTGGACGAGCCCTCTTCCGCGCTGGATCCGGGGGCGCGAAGGCGCGTGATCGAGGTTCTGCGGGCTCTGGACCGGCCGATGATCCTGGCGACGCACGACCTGGATTTGGCCCTCGACGTCTGTTCCCGCGCGTCGATCATGAGCCGGGGCCGCATCGCCGCGACCGGCGGCCTTCCCGACCTTTTCAGGGACGAGGCTCTTCTGCGCGCCAACGGCCTGGAGCTCCCGCTGAGGTACGGAGGGATATGATATAATCGGTATTGAATTTTTTGGCAGTTCAGAGAATACAACGGGGTGCTGGCGGTTCGAGTCGGCTGAGAGCGGGAATCTTTCCCGAAACCCTTTGAACCTGATCCGGATAATGCTGGCGCAGGGAACATGCGGGACTTTCCTACGCCTTTGCGCATTTGTCGCGGGGGCGTTTTTTTTGTCGTGATTTTGTCGTATCGAAAGGCTGGTGGGCAATATGAAAAAAAGTACGATGTTCCTTCTTTGGCTGGGGGCCTCCATCTCCATCTCGGAGATTTTCACGGGGGGCCTGATCGCGCCGCTGGGTCTGGCAGGGGGCTCTGTGGCGATCGTCGCAGGACACCTTGTCGGGGTCGCTCTTCTGGCCTTCGGGGGACACGTCTCCTTCGTGCGCGGCGAGAACGCCATGGCCAGCGTCGTCTGGTCGTTCGGCGGGGCGGGCGGGGCGCTGATCGCGTTCTGCAACGTCGTTCAGCTCATTGGATGGACGATCGTCATGATCGTTCAGGCGAGCAGCGCGTTTATAGGCGTGATGCCGTTTCCGTTCACCTCCGTCGCCTTTTGTCTGGCCATTCTCGTGTGCGCGTGGGCGCTGATTTTCGGGAGTCCCGCCGAAAAGCTGAACAATATCGCGGTCGTCCTGCTGTCGGCGCTCTGCGTCGTCCTGTTCGCGGAGTCCCTCGGAGCCGGCGGCGACGTCTCCCAAAGCATTCAGGCGGGCATGGGCATGACCCTCGCCGTGGAGCTCTCGATCGCCATGCCGATTTCCTGGCTCCCCCTGATGGGGGATTACGCATCTCTGGCGGAGGACAAAACCTGCGCGTCCGTGGTCCCGTTCGTCGGCTACTTCGCGGGCAGCACCTGCATGTATCTGTTCGGGCTGTTCATCGCTGTGCGGAGCGGGGACATTTTTTCGTTTATCGCCGCGAGCCGTTTTCCGCTTCCGGCCTGCGGAGTCGTCCTTCTGTCCACGCTGACGACCGCGTTTCTCGACCTCTACTCCGCGGCGGTGTCCTCCCAGGCCATCGTGAGGACAAAAAACGAAAGGGCCCCCATTCTGCTCATCGGGATCATCGCGGGCCTGATCTCCGTCCTCTTCCCCGTGGAGCGCTACAGCGACTTCCTGACGGGATTCCTGACAACGATCGGCATGGTGTTCGTGCCCGTCTATACGGTATTGTTCCTGG
>JAITPZ010000059.1 GCA_031289165.1 Synergistaceae bacterium | reverse complement strand
AGGAACGCGCGCGTCGCCAACGTCTGCACCCTGGAGTACGAGGAGGTCGACGTCGCCGTCGTCGGGGATCGAATCGCCGGCGTGGGAGAGAACTATGCGGGAGAGGTCATCGTCGACGCGGAGGGGAAAACCCTGATCCCCGGAATGATCGACGGGCACGTTCATATCGAAAGCACGATGCTCGTTCCCGAGGTCTTTGCCGATCACGTCGTCGTGCGCGGAACGACGACGATCATGGCCGACCCCCACGAGATCGCGAACGTCCTCGGCATGAAGGGCGTGGAGTACATGTACCTGGCGAGCCGGGGCCTGCCCGTAGACGTGTTCCTCGGAGCGCCGTCCTGCGTCCCCGCTTCCGACATGGAGACGCCTTACGAGCCTCTGGAGATGGACCGCGTTCGTGAGATGTTCGATCACGGCTGGTGCCAGCATCTGGGCGAGGTCATGAATTACCCGGGCGTCGTCGCCGGGGATCCCGTCGTGTGGGGCAAAATTCAGGCCGCCGGGAACGTCCCGCTGACGGGACACGCGCCCGGACTGCGCGGTAAGGGACTTTGCGCCTACATGGCGGCGGGCATCGACTCCGACCACGAATGCACGCGCCCGGACGAGGCGCTGGAGAAGCTGCGTCGGGGCATGTGGCTGATGATGCGCGAGGGAGCGTCCTCGCCGGATCTCGTTCGTCTGCTGCCGCTGCTGCGGGACAGGCCGGAACTGGCCTCGCGCTGTATGGCCGTCACGGACGACGTCACGGCGAAGTACCTCGTCGAGGTGGGGCACATGGACGCCAAGGTTCGCATCATGATCCGGGAGGGCATCGACCCCCTCGTCGCGCTGCGAATGGTGACGTTCTCCCCGGCGGACTACTTCGGGCTGAGGGATCGCGGAGCGATCGGGCCCGGTCTGCGGGCCGACATGGCGCTCGTCGACGACCTCGAAAACCTCAGGGTCGACAGGGTCTGGAAGGATGGACGCCTGGTGGTGGAGGGTGGAAAGCTCTGTCGCAAAAGCGTCTCGTACGTCAGTCCCGAGGCTTTTCGGGAGAGGGCGCGCCCTTACGTTCCCCCGACGACGGGGCAGCTGGAAGTCAAAAAGCCGAGAAGAGCCGATGTGCGCGTTATCATGCTGGAAGAGGGATCCCTGCTGACGCGCGCCTTCATCGAAAAGGATCCTCCTGTGCGGGACGGGATGGTCGTTCCCGACGCGAAACGGGATCTGGCGAAGGTTGTCGTACAGGAACGACACCGGAACTCGAGGCGGTTCGGCGTCGGGTTCGTGTCGGGCCTGGGCATGAAGGCCGGAGCGATCGCCTCGTCCGTGGCGCACGACGCGCATAACTTCATCGCGGCGGGAATGGACGATCCGTCCATCGTGACCGCTCTGTCCCGCCTTGGGGAGGAGGGCGGAGGGTTGGTCGTGGCCTCCGGTGAGAAAGTTCTGGCCTTTTTCGCTCTTTCCGCGGGAGGCCTGATGTCGACTCTGGACGCCGCCTCCGTGGCGCGGGGACTGGACGAGATCGAAAAGGAGGCGAAGGAGTTGGGCATTGCGGTGGCCCACCCCTTTATGGTTTTGTCGTTTCTGTGCCTGTCCGTCATTCCGGAGCTTAAAATCACGGATCAGGGATATGTGGACATCACCAAAGGAGGTGCCCAGTCGCTTTTCAACTTCCCGGTCGAATGACGCGCCGGTGAGGGCGCAATGCGCGAGTAAAAACGCGAAATCAGGGACGCACGGTAAGGAAGGGGTTGTGCTGAAGAATGTTTTTTCTGGAAAGACAGTTCAAACTGCGGGAAAATCGCACAACGGTAAAGACGGAGTTTCTTGCGGGTCTTACCACGTTTATGACAATGGCTTATATTATTTTCGTGAATCCGAACATCCTTTCCAGTACGGGGATGCCCTTCGGCCCCGTGATGGTCGCGACCTGTCTGTCCTCGGCCGTGGCCACCCTTTTGATGGCGTTTCTGGCCAACTACCCCATAGCGCTGGCGCCGGGCATGGGGCTCAACGCGTTCTTCGCCTTCACCGTGGTCCGCGGGATGGGGATAAGCTGGAAAATAGCACTGTTCGCCGTATTTGTGGAGGGTATCATCTTCATCGTCCTGACCCTCACGAAGCTGCGTGAGGAGATCGTCAACACGATCCCCAAAACCCTGAAGATAGGAATTTCCAGCGGAATCGGACTCTTTATCACCTTCATCGGCCTGCAGAGCGCGGGGATCGTCGTTCACAACGACGCGACGCTGCTCTCCCTCGCCAGCCTGAGAAACAACGTTCCGGCCCTCCTGTCGCTGTGCGGCCTGCTGCTCATCGTCAGCCTCGAGTGCTTCAGGGTCACGGGCGCCCTCCTGATCGGCATCGTTGCCATCACCGCCGCGGGCGTCGGCCTCGGGATGGTCGAGCTGCCGGCCTCCTTCGTCTCCTCTCCGCCCTCTATCGAGCCGATCTTCGGGCAGTTCGATTACTCGATGATCGCGAGCCTCGATTTCTGGCTCATCGTGTTCACGTTTTTCTTCATCGACTTCTTCGACACCGTGGGGACGCTGGTCGGCGTCTGCAACCGCAGCGGCCTGCTCGACTCAAAGGGACATCTGCCCAACGCCAGAGGCGCTCTCCTGGCCGACGCCATCGGAACCACCGCCGGAGCCCTGCTGGGAACCTCAACGGTGACGTCGTACGTCGAAAGCGCCAGTGGAATCGCACAGGGCGGGCGCACGGGGCTCACTGCGGTCGTGACCTCGGTCCTGTTCCTGCTGGCCATTTTTTTCAGCCCGCTCGTCGCGATCGTTCCGAACTACGCCACGGCGCCGACGCTGATCGTGGTCGGCATATTCATGATGGTGGGGCTGCGCGACCTCAACTACGAGGACTGGACGGAGCTGGTGCCCTCCATGCTGGCGTTCTTTATGATGCCCCTGACCTACAGCATCGCCGAGGGAATCGAGTTCGGCATCGTCTCCTACGTCCTCATGAAGTCCCTGACCGGTAAAACGAAGGACGTCAGCGTGGTGATGTACTGCCTTGCCGCTTTGTTCGTTCTGAAGGAAGCGCTCGTTTAGGGATGGCATTTCTCACGAGCGACGTTGGCCGGGACAATCGGATCGAGAGTTTTCTGGCGGAGATCGGAGACATGGACGTCGCCTTCCTGGGCGTCGATGAGCTCGACCGCTTCCCTGTCGTCTGCTGTGGCATGGCGAACGGGGACGGGGGCTGGATCGTCCTCGGCGCGACCCGCGAAGAGGAGAGGACCGTGGTCCGGGGCGTGGCGGACGTCGCCCTTCTGGAACGGCGGCTTCGGGTCTCCCTTCGCGATTTTCGTGAGATCAGCTTCGACCCGGTTCTGTCTTTTTATCTGCTCTCGAGCGGCGACAAAAAACTTCTGGCGGCAAGAGCGGGCTCGGCGGAGTGGTGGAGGCGTCCCGTCTGCGTGGGTGGAAATCGCGTAAGGGGCGCGTACCGCCGGGTGGAGGGTGTGGACGTGATTTCCGGACGGGACGCGCGTTTTCGCATGGCGCTCGACGCGTTGGAACCCCTGCGCGACGACCTTCCCGTTCCCGGACTGTCCGTCTCCGATCTGAACGTTGCCAACGTCGCTTCCTTTCGAAAAAAAATTCTGGAGCGACGCCCGAGGTGGGAACACCTTTCCGAGGCGGAGCTTTTAAAACGCTCGCTTGTTCTGGACGATTCGGGGAAGGTGACGCGCGCCGGACAGCTTCTCCTCGGCGGAAACGACAGTAAAAACGATCGGGGAGGGGACGGCGAAAATTCTTCGCCGGTTCGCGTGGCCCTGAAAGCGGCGGGGGCGGGAGAAGAGGCGCGGACGTTCGCGGCCCCGAACCTCTGGTCGGCCTGCGAGGAGCTTTTGCCGTGCCTTTGCGCTTCCCTATCGAAACGCTGCGCGGAGGCCGCGCGGGAGTGCTTTGTGAACGCGCTGCTTCACGCCGAACACGACTCGGGCCACGTCGAAGTCGAAATTGACCGGGACGCCCGTCGTCTTCTGATCTCGAACCCCGGCCTCTCCCGCGCGGGAACAAGCGAGCGCGACGAAGCCGAGACGCGAAATTACCGCCTTCTGCGTATCCTTCGCCTGGTGGGGCTCGCGCGCGGCGAGGGGAAGGGACTCGGAATCGTTCGGGCCTTCGACAGAATGTTCCGCATGAGGGGAGACTCGCTGGAACTTCGCACCGTCGCGACGCTTTCCCTGGAGATCTCCCCGGAGAGCGTGGAGCCGAATGCAGAGGACATGGAGGAGACGGACGCGAATGCCGCGGCGCAGGGCGATTCCGACTTCTGGTCGATGGAGGCCCCTCCCGGCTTTGATCCAGGCTGGATGCCCGTTCCGGAAAAGGAACGCGACCGGCCGGCTGTGCCGGATTTTGTCCCCCTGATTCTCGCGATTCCCGCGGAAACCCCACCGGAAGAGGAGCTCGACGGGACGACGTCGGACGAGGAAATTCCCTCCCCGAACGACGAACTGCCGGAAAACGTCCTTTCGGAGGAAGAACCTCCCGAAGAGGAAATTTTGAAAGAAGAGTTGCCGGAGGAGAACGAGCCCCTTGTATCAGGAGAGCCTCTTTTATCGGAAGAGCCCGCGGAAAGTTTTCCGGATGCGGAATTTTCAGAGGCAGAGCTCCTGGAAGAAGAATCCCGGAAAGAAGAACTTCCGGATCCCGTGGAGGAGACGCCGCCAGAGGAAGAAGTCCCCGAGACGCCCCTTCCCGTCGAGCCCGACGTTGTCCCTGAATTCGATGAGGCGGATGCCGGGCGGTCCTTGGAAACGATTGAATATGCGCCTCCAAGGGTTCCTATCTTCGGAGACGCGGCATATGAGCTGGAGAAGTACATTCTCTCCCTGAAAAACGTCCTGCCGGCCAGGGCATCCCAGGCGGAGGAACTCGGAGAAAAAGCGGAAACGGAAAATAAGGAACCGGAAGAAGAATCGGGGAACGAGGAAGAGCGGGCGGACGCCGTGGCGGCAGAGGACGGGGAGCTGACGGATTTGACCGGCAGCGAAACGGGATATTCTCCCCTGGTGAGCATGGTGCGGGATACTCCCCGTTTGCCGCCGGCGGTCGTTCGGGAGGCCATTTTGGAGCTCTGCGCCGATTATCGCAGCCTGCCCGACCTTTCCTCGATGCTGCTGCGCTCACGAAGTTCTCTGAGACGGCACTATCTCACGGCGATGCTCCGGGAGGGCCTGTTGGAGATGGAGTTTCCGGATAGGGTCGGGCACCCCGACCAGAGATACCGGACTCTCCAGGGTATAAATGAGGGCTGATCGAAGAAAACCGCGCGGCGGGGTTCGTTCCCGATCGGTCAGCGAAGGATCAGGTGCAGCGACGCGATGAGGGCCAGGGTGAACACGACGTTTTTGAACGCCTTCTGCGAGATTTTCTTCGCGACGAGGAACCCCGCGAAAGCCCCCAGCGCGATCACGGGGATGGCTGCCACGTCCAGTTTCAGCGTGTCGACGCTGATCGTCCCGAGAGACGCGAAGAGGGGCACCTTGGCCCAGTTCATGAAGAAGGCGCAGACGGCGGTCGTGCCTAGGAACTGGAATTTGTCGCGGCGTGAGACGATCATATAAAGCGTGACGATGGGCCCCGCCGCGTTGGCCAACGCCGAAATCAGCCCCGACAGGAACCCGAAGAAAATCGAACCCGAAAGGGGCGGTTTTTTTGCCGGAGGCAACGCGACGGGATTTTTCCTTTTGCGCAACGCGTCCGTGAGAAGGCTCAGGACGATCAAAAGCAGCACCGCCCATCCGATGACGACGCCGAACGTCCTCTCGTCGAGAGAGCCGGCGATGAACGAAGCCCCTCCGATCCCCAGAACGACGAAAAGCAGATAGGGAAAGCAGTAGCGCCACTCCGCGAAGCGCCACCAAAAACGGACCGAGATCATGTCCGCGATCATGAAGATGGGCAGCATGACGCCCACCGACGTTTTCGCGGGGATGACCATCGCCATCAGGGGAACGGACACGATGGTCGCGCCGGGGAGGCCCGCTTTCGCAAAACCCACAATAAACACCGCCAGACAGAAAATTCCCCACGAAAGCGGGGACATTTCCCATCGGCCAAGCGACAGAAGATCGTAAAGATACGCCACGGGCAACTCCTCCAGAAAAAATATAAACAAATATTTCCGTCTGCTATTACTCGTATGATAAATATACCAAGCTCCTTCTCATATATTGTGGGGGAGCTAAAGATTCCAAATATTCTTTGGGTAGCCAAAGTCCAGTTTCCCTGCCGTCAAAAAGCTCCTGATAATCACGTTGGCGGATGTTCTGAATCC
>JAITPZ010000092.1 GCA_031289165.1 Synergistaceae bacterium | reverse complement strand
GAACAAAGAATTCACTTTGGCCGAAAATCTTCTTGCCGCTCGCATCAATGAGCCACGTTTTTCCGGAAATGGTATTTTGCACAGGATCCCCATTTTCGATTACGCCAAAAACCTGATCGAGACCTTCGATATCCGCCCATCTGATCCGGGGATCAGGGTTGACGTTCTATCGGGAGGTAACGCGCAAAAAATTGTTGTGGCGCGCGAGATCGACGCGGCAGACGGGTTTCTGATCGCGTGTCAGCCAACGCGAGGTGTCGACGTAGGAGCCATACAATCCATCCGCGATATCCTGAATCAGGCCAAAGCGCGAGGTGTCTCCATTTTACTGGTCAGCACCGACCTCGACGAGATTTTGGCCATGTCGGACCGCATCGTTATTTTCTACAAGGGACGTATTACGGGCGAGCTCCTCAACGAGAACATCGACATCGAGCGGTTGGGGCTCCTGATGATGGGGGGCGCTAAATCATGAATCGCCGAATAAATCTGAGTTACGGCCTCAATTTTATTTTGTCTCTGCTGCTTCCCTTTATGCTCGGGGCCATCATTATCGCGCTCCTGGGGCATGACCCTCAGGAGGCCTTTCGAGAGCTTTTCCGCGGGGCTTTCGTCGGACGGCTGAGCCTCGGGACCACGTTGCAGAAGTGGGTCCCCGTTCTGCTCACCGGTCTGGCCTTTTGCATTACGTCTCAGGTCAGATACTTCAACATCGGAGTCGAGGGATGTTTTTACATGGGAGCCCTCTTTTCTGCCGGCGCCGGTTTTTTGATCACGGGGCTTCCCGCATATCTTCACATCTCTCTCTGTTTCCTGGTGGGAATTTTTGCCGGAGCGATCTGGGCGACAATACCGGGAATGTTGCGCGCCTGGTGGCAGGTCAACGAATCGTGCAGCACAATTATGTTCAACTACGTGGCAATACAGTTCGCCAGCTTTATGATCGTCAATCCATGGTCGGCAAAATCGGCGGCCTCGCAGACCGTACCCATCCTGCCATCGGCCGCGCTGTCTCGCCTTATGCCGCCAAGCCGCGCCAATTCAGGCCTTTTTATGGCGCTGACTCTTTACATCGTCGTTTTCTGGGCGATCAAAAAAACGCGTTTGGGTTTCAAGTTGCGATCGACAGGCGGCAATCCTTTTTTTACGGACTATATTGGCTTCGATACGCGGCGGATTGTTGTTCTTGCGACGGCGATCTCAGGAGCAGTGGGCGGTTTTGCCGGTTCCATCGAAACGCTGGGAGTCTACGGCAACATCATCGACGGCTTCTCCGGCTGGGTGGCGTTTGACGGAATGTTGGCTGCCCTGATCTCCAAAAATAACCTCTGGCTTCTGCCGGTCTATTCCTTTATGATCGCCGCGCTCAAGACCGGCGCCCTCGGAATGGAACGGTTCACCGGCGTCCCCAAGGCGCTGATCGACACACTAATCGCCATCCTGATTATCTTCCTTACCATGGAGAACCTTTTCCGCTTCCGTTTTTCGCGGCGGGAAGGCGGGACGAAGTGATGGAAATGCTGAGCAGTATTTTCACTTATTCCCTTCTGCACGCCACGTTGCGCATGTCGACTCCGGTCATTCTGGCGACTATGGCGGCTGTCGTCAGCCGACAGGGCGGCATTACCAACATAGGCATCGAGGGGACCATGCTTTTCGGCGCTTATTTCGGATTCGTCTCCGCCTACGTTTCAGGAAGCTGGATCTGGGGTCTGGCGGCAAGCGTTCTCGCCGGAGTGCTGGCTTCCGCCGTAATCGGTGTTGTACACCTGAAGTACAACACGCATATTTTCGTCACGGGATTTGCCGTCAATATGCTGGCGCTGGGCCTCACGCGTTTTTTGCTGCAGCAGATGTTTCATGTGTCGGGAGCGCTTCTGGTCGACAGACCTGTAACGCTTCCGATTCTGCGGCTGAGCATCGCCGAGGGGAATCCCATTACCGCGAGCCTGTTTTCGAGCTATTCTCTGTTCGAGCCCTTGGCTCCGCTGCTGGTTGCGGGAGTATGGTACGGACTTTATCGAACCTCGGCGGGGCTCCGCCTGCGCAGCGTTGGCCTGCATGAGCCCGCGGCCCGGACCGCGGGCATCGACGTCAGGCGAACCAAAATGGCGGCAATCCTGCTGTCCGGAGTATTTGCCGGAATGGCCGGGGCTCACCTCTCAATGGGATACAGTTCCATGTTTGTGGAAAACATGACCAACGGACGTGGATTTATGGCTCTTGCCGCGGCCAATTTTGGAGGGGGAAATCCGCTTTATGCCTGTCTCGGCTGTCTGGTGTTCGGGTTCAGCGACTCCGTCGCCATTCGCCTGCAATCGACGGGGTTTCCCGCTCAGTTTGTCCTGATGATTCCCTATCTGGTGACGGTTGTCGTTCTGACCAGCGCAATGATCGGACACCTGAGGCGGTCCGATGCCGCGCGTATCGCGCGAAAACTGGCCGACGAAGTTCGCGTGGACGGAAAACACGCCGATAAAACCTGGTAAGAAAGGAAAAAGCCATGAGAGAATTTCCTCCGTTGGAAGAATATCCGTTGCCGAACGGTGTTTTTTTCCCCTGTGATCATCAAAGAAAACATGTGAGAATGCTCGATATATCTGATATGACATGCGCAGCCAGGAAAGCCCTGGAAAAAGGTTTGTGCGTGGTTTGGCCGATAGAAGCGGATACGTCTTACAGCACCCTGGAGGCGCTGGCGGGGGAATATGAGAGAAAAATCATCCCCTTCGCCCCTCTTCTGTCGACTCCTCGCTCCCTTCACCTGGAGCGGATTGTGCGCGGTGGTGAATTGGGCGAGATCGGCACGGTGACCCACCACCGCACGCAGAATATGACCAACACGCTGGATATGAAGTCGGATGCCCTGAGTCTGGCGTTGAACGATATCGCTCTCATAAGGCGCTTTTTCGGAGATTCTTCGCAGGTTTTCGCGACCCATGTCACTACGCCGCCCGCAGGACGATCGAGTGGAACGGATTTTCTCACGGTCTGCCTCGCATTGAAAAACGGAGCGATCGCCAGCGTGGTCTGTCATGTCGGCGAGTCACTCGCGGCCCGTTTTTCCTTCGATTACTCCGGATGCAGGGGCAACCTGATTCACGACGGAGAAGAAGGCCTTACGGCAACAAACCTGGATGACAGTTTGGATGAATGGAATGGAGTGGAAACGGCCTGGATGGAGCTCCTTCTCCGCCTTCGAGAGAATAAGAGCCCTGCTTATTCCGTTGAGGAATGGCTCGAAGATTTGAAGACGATTCAGGCGATTCGAGTCTCTGCCGAGACCTTCAAACCCCAGACTCTCGCAGGAGGGAAAATAGATGCCATCGCCAACGTCAAATAATTTGAACTCAGGCTCAACGCTGAGGGTCGCTCTGGCAGGTTTGGCCCACGTTCACGCAGCGGGGTATCTGGATCGGCTGAGGAATTTTCCGGGAGTGTCACTGGCGGGGATCAGTGACACTCGCCCCGATCAGGTAGCGGCGGTCAGCGAAGCGTATCGTATCCCCGGGTATTCAAGCTGGAGCGAGCTTTTCGAGGAACAACGGCCCGACGCGGTCATCGTCGCCAATGAAAACGCTCTTCACCTGAAACCGGCCTCAGAAGCGATCCGACGAGGCATCGCCGTGCTGTGCGAAAAACCTCTGGGAACCGACGAGGAGGAAATGCTCCGGTTCCTTGACCTGATCGACAAACACGGAGGGCGCTGTATGACGCTTTTACCCAACCGTTTCGCCGTTCCTGTCCTGGAGGCAAAAGCCGCCCTGGATGCGGGACTTCTCGGGAACCTTCGGGCGGTATACGCCACAAACTGCGGCAAAATGCCGGGAGGGTTTTTCGTCAGGCCGGATCTGTCCGGCGGCGGATCCATGATGGATCACACGATTCACGTGGCCGACCTGACAAACTGGATGGTCGGGGCGGAACCGGAAGAAGTCCTGGGCATCGCGCGGACAAAGCTGCACCCCGACATAGAAGTGGATGACGTCTCTCATGTGCATTATCGTTACGCAAACGGCGTCGTCGTGACGTTGGACTCCAGCTGGTCGCGCCACGAACGATATCCCAGCGACCGGAATCTGACGATGATGCTGGTGGGGGATAAAAGGTCGTTTTTCGTAGATTTGACCCGCGATCGTATGGACGTTTACGGCGAACAGCCCGGATGGATAGTCGGCGGAGACAAAGTGCAGCTCATGCTTGAGGCGGCCATGGACTGTTTAAAAAATGATCGTCCTTTCCCCGTCACGGCCCGCGACGGATACCTCGCCAGCCGCGTGGCCCTTCGGGCTTATCGCAATCGATGGGGCGACTGACGTGACCGAATCCAAACGCTACCTCTGCGTCGATATTGGAGGGACGGCCGTTAAAACAGGCCTTCTGACCGGGAATGGGGAAATTCTGACGACCCGCGAGGATCCCGCTCCGCGGGGAGCGGAAGCTCTGCTGAGCCTCGTGGAGAACGTCGCGGAGAAATTTTCCCTCGAAATTTCCAATGGGCAACTTGGTGGAAAATCCGATAAAATTTTTCATGGAGGAAAATTCGACGTATTTCACGCCCTCTGCGTTTCGACGGCGGGAATCGTCGATCCCTGGCGGGGGGAAATCCTCCCTGACAGCGGAACAGCCGTGGGAGACTACGGGGGGTTGCCCCTGCGCGCGGAACTGCAAAAACGCGCCGGTCTTCCCGTGGAGGTCGAAAATGACGTCAACTGCGCCCTGCTGGGCGAGAGCTGGCGCGGTGCGGCGCGAGGTTTTCGGAACGCGGCCTGCATTACGGTGGGGACCGGCATCGGAGGAGCCTTTATGATCGACGGACGGCTTTATCGCGGAACCCGGTTCGACGCGATGGAGGTGGGACATATTCCATTTTTCCCGTCCAACTGGGAAAATCGGGCTTCGACGCAGGCGTTGGCCTGCGCCTGCGCGAAACTCGCCGGGCACTTCCCGACCGATTCTCCGCCTGACCTGAACGGTCGTCTTATCGTGGAACGCGCGCGCGAGGGGAACAAAACAGCCCTTCGCGCCGTGGATGAACTGTGTTTTTATCTGGCGCAGGGCATAGCGACGCTGTTTGCCGTTCTCGCGCCGGACGTTTTTGTCGTTGGGGGCGGAATCGCGCAGTCGCAGGATCTTTTGCGTCCCCGAATCGACGCGTGCCTCGAACGAACGCTTGCCCCCCGCTTCAGGGAAAAAATCGCGCTCAGGTTCGCTGAATTAGGCAACAGTGCTGGACTGGTCGGAGCCTTAAAGCACTTTATGGACATGCAAAAAACAGGAAAGAGAAGCATGAAAGAGGGAGAGAAATCTTGAAAACGGTTTTCAAACTGGGAGCCATCGGCACGGGCAATATTTTCACCGCGGCTCACGTGCCGGCTTACGTGGATCTGCGTGATGAAGTTCGGCTGACGGCGCTGTACAACCCGACGCGGAGTTCGGCCGAGCAGGCCAGAGATGCCTACCTGCGGAAAATGGACGAAGCCGAAGCTCAGGTGAACTGGGACATTGCGATCTGCGACACGCCGGAGGAGCTTTTTGCAAAGGTCGATGTCGTTGACAACTGTGCTCCTTCCCGCTGGCACGCGGCGTATTCGATACAGGCGCTCTCGGCGGGCGTTCATGTTATGAGTGAAAAACCTATGGCCCGCAATGCTCTTGAGGCCGAAGCCGTCGTCGCTGCCTCCAGGCGCTCAAAAGCGATGTACCAGCTTAACGACGATAATGTTTTTCTTCCGCGCTATCAGCATTTCAAAAACATGGTGGGATCTGGTATCATCGGCGATCCCGTCAACGTTTGGATCACGCGGGGGACCGCTTCCTCGGCTCGCAGTGAATGGTTTTTCGAACCTCTGGCCGGCGGCGGCGCCATTTTGGACTACGGATCCCACGCCGTCGCGGGATCGTGGTTTCTGATCGGATTCGACAAGGAACCCGAAGAAGTCAAATCCGTCCGCATCTGCGTGAAGGATCGCACCCGCTTGGTGGGAGGGCGCCTTTGCAACATCGAGACCGACGATGATGCCCACTTCAAGGTACGTTACCGTAACCCGGAAAATGGAGACTGGATTTCGATTTTCATCGAATCGACCTGGTCCTGGCCGGATCTGGCCGAAAACGCCAGCGACGTGCACGGCTGGTTCCTGATCGAAGGAAGCGAGGGGCGGATCACTGGCTGTTTCGACGACGAGGATCAGGAGTATATCGTGATCCGGCGCAATGGATTCGGCGAGAAGCGGGTACCCATTAAAAGCTACCGCTCGGAAACTCTGTCCTTCCGCGACGAAATCCAGAGCTTTTTACGCAGCATCGAGTTGGGACGCCCTCCTATTTTGGATGCCGGGACCTGTGCAAAAACGATCAGGGTCATCAACGCAGCCCAGCTTTCCGAACTCCAGGGGCGAAAGTCCGTCACTATGGAAGAACTGGACAGATTCCTCCATGCCTTCGGCACTTCGGAGAGCCCATCCGACCTTTTGGAGATCGGCGACCGCATCGCCCTGAAGCTGACGGAACCCTACCGTATGAAGGGGAAATAAGCATGAAAATCCTGATTCTCGAATCTGAGAGATACGCACAGGCCGCATCCGGCCTCATCATGGAGCATATCCTGAACGATCCTTCAGGGGTGGTCGGTTTTGCGACGGGGACGACGACCCCTCCGGTTCATGAGGCGCTGGTCCGCCGGTTTGGGGAGACAAAAACGGCGGCGTCGAGGCTCGCCGTTTTCAATGTGGACGAATACCTGGGAATTTCCCCGGATGATCCCAGAACCTGTCTTTCTCGTATGAAGTCCCAGTTGTACGAACAGATTCGCCCCAAGGAGCTGATTTGTTTCCGGTCCGATGCGCCCGACCCGGAAGAAGACGCTCGTCGAGTTCTGAGGGAAATCAACGGAGCCGGTGGCCTGAGATTGCAGATTTTGGGTATCGGAAAGGACGGACACATCGGCTTCAACGATCCCGGTACGCCTTGGGAATTTGAAAATGTCGTTGTCTCATTTTCGCCGTCCAGCCAGTTGGGGAAAGCTGATTTCTGGGGAGGCGTCGAAAATGTCCCCAAACGAGGAGCCACGCTCGGCATCAAAGGAATCATGAACGCCCGCAGCCTGATGCTCCTGGCCAAAGGAGAATCCAAGGCCGAAATCATTCATGCGGCTCTTGAAGGTCCGGTAACACTGAATGTTCCCGCATCCGTCCTGCAGTTGCATCCTGCCGCGACGGTCGTGCTGGATCGTTCCGCCGCATCCCGGTTGCAACAGCCCCGCGATTTCTAATCGGCAGGTTGCGAAAAAAATTCGTTTCAGGAGAATTTTTGTAACTATTCAGTAGTGTAAGCTCGCTAAAATACAAAGTTTACTGGACATCAAAAGCCGGTATTTCCTGCAATAAATATGGATTAAAACTAAATTGGCTAATATGCAGTGTTTATGAATTTCAATATATAAAAATTTAAGACAAATTCTGTAAATTAGCCACTTTTTCTGCACTTAATAGTTACGAATTTTTATTTCTAATGCTGGATCTAAAACCACCAACTTTTAGCCGGTGGTCGTTCAGTTCATAATCTTTTGGGGACAAAAATCGTTCCGGAACCAAAGAGGGAGTTTCCCACATGAAGACGGTCATTACCCAAAGCCATGAAGAAGCCAGCGTACTGATCGCCGATATGGTGAGTAACATTATTCAGGCCAATAAAAACGCCTGCTTGGGCCTGGCCACCGGAGAATCCATGGAACTGATCTACGCGGCCCTGGTAAAACTCTTCAACGGGGGTAAAGTGAGCTTCAGTTCCGTCACGACCGTCAACCTCGACGAATACGTGGGACTGCCGCTCTCTCATCCTCAAAGCTACAGGGAGTACATGAACCGAAATTTTTTCGACCACACGGACATCGACAGAGCCAACACGTACGTGCCCATGGGGATGGAGCCGGAGGACCAGGCGCACAGAGATTTTCAGACATTTCTCGAAGCCCATCCACGGGACTTTCAGCTTCTTGGCGTGGGCACAAACGGTCATATTGGGTTCAACGAACCAGGGAGATTTTTTGAATCGAACTCCCACATCGTTACCCTGAACGATCAAACCCGTAGGGATAACTCCCGTTTCTTCTCATCTCTGGACGAGGTCCCGAAGTATGCCGTCACGATGGGAATGGGCGATATCATGAAGGCGTCACGGATCGTGATGCTGGTCCACGGAGCGAACAAAGTGAAAGCCGTGCGGGAACTTTTCACTCACAGACAGGTTGTCCCCGAGGTCCCCTGCACTATTTTGAAGCTCCACCGCGACGCGACGGTGGTATTGACCGAAGAGCTGGTTGAACTGGCAGAACTGAAAAGGCAGGGTTCCTTCGCGAAAAGTGTGGGAAGTCTGCAATAAAATTGGCTCTCCCTAGATTTGCGTTCATGCTTGCGGGAAGAACGTTGAGGTGTGATTTTTTGAATAAAACATAGACTATAAGTGCTGTCTCCTGCGATTTCATTGAAGGACTTTCTATCTGTGCGAAATTGGTAGCCAAAAAGTAGAAAACATGAGAACCTCACCAGAGCAACTAATCTCAAAGACGGACTGGAGGGGATCTCATGTCTACAAGTATGCTGTACCACACAGAACGTAATTGGCTACGTCTACGACAGGACATTCTATGAAGGCGGAGCGTGCGTCTTTCAGATACATCCTCAGGAACGTTTGGTACGTTGCCCAAGGGAGTGCGCTAAAATTTCGGACAGGAAGTTAAGTGGTATTGATATTTTACGTAAAGATTTGGATGCTGCACTGGTATCATTGTCTTTAGATGGACAATCGCAAGAGGCAATACGGCAAGAGTATGAGGTATTTGTTAATAGACTTCTTGTAAAGTAATAAAAATATGAAACTAACTGACGAAAACCCGTCTATCGGCATCATCATCGGCAAAAGCAAAAATCGCGTGAGGGTTGACATATATGTCAAAGTCAACTAGCAAAACACTATGAAAATGCCGTTCGCCTGTTTGCCGCAAGCCCGCCTCTGCCCTCAAACAGGTTTATGGAATGGGTCGGCCGAAAGAATTCGGAGTACCTGAATATGGAAAATTACAGAGTGGTTTTCGACCCGACTTTGTCTGACACTCCCCGCGCACATACCTTTTTTTTCTCGTACGGCAATAGCTATTTAGTCACAATTTATTTTTGACAAATTCGCTGAAAGCATACAACGGAATGTCATACAGGTTGCCAGTTTGCTTATAATCAGCCGCCGAAGTGCGCACGGCCAAAGGCGGCGCATACTTTTCCTGATAGACTTTGAGGCTTTTAGCTTGCAGATTGATACCACTTTTTACTTCAACGGGAACTGCATGAGTTGCTGGAGAATCCAATAAAAAATCGATTTCGGCGGTACTATTAGTGCGCGCCCAATAGTGAAGTTGCATCCCCAATGCCACCAATTCCTGAGCGATATACTGTTCGGTCAAAGCCCCGTTAAAGTGGGAAAAAATTTGGTGCCCCTCAGCGATCAGGCCAATGTCAGCCTGGGAAAGCGTGGCCAGCAGACCGACATCATGTAAAAAAATCTTAAAAATTGCCGGCTCCTGGTAAATTGCAAGCGGAGAGATGGGCTGGTTAACTCGTGATGATTTGTGAATGAGAGAGCTATCTTTCAGCCAGTCAATAGCCAAGTCATAATTTTTTCCTCTCCCTCCTTCACGCACCGCGCCAAAAACGAATTTTTTGTTTTCGCGGGCAAGCTGACGGGGCAAACTTTGCCATACCTCTCTCACCCTAACGGAGAGTTCTTTGCCGGCATACTTTGAAAAATCGCGCTCGTAAGCATTGAGGATATTTTGATGATGGCGGCGCACCTGAGTGAAATTATGACTTTGGGCGTACTCCGCGACGGCTTCAGGCATTCCCCCCACCACCAGATACTGGCGCAGAAGATTCAACAACTGTTGATGGAAAGCCGCCAAATCGGTAAAATCAAGGTCGCTCAACAATGACCGTAATTGCCCTTCGCCGCAGGCTTGTAAGAACTCCCCAAAAGTCAGCGGATAGAGGTTGATAAAATCAACTTTGCCCACCGGGAAAGATACTCCCTGCCTCATCGCCACTCCCAGCGTCGAACCCGCCGCCAAAACATGATACTCGGGGGCTTCTTCCTGAAAATATTTGAGACTAAGCAGGGCTCGCGGTACCTCTTGGATTTCGTCTAAAATAATCAGTGTATCCTGGTCAATTTCTATTCTGGTCGCCGCTTTTAGCAGCGGTAAAAGGTCTCGTGGAGAGACATGAGAAAAAATTTGCGCCCATTTTTCATCAGTGTCCAGAGATAAGTAGGCAACCTGAGCGAAATCTTCCCTCCCAAACTCTTTCATCAAATAGGTTTTGCCTACTTGCCTGGCCCCAACTAGTAATCCAGGCTTGCGTCTCGGGTTATTCTTCCATTCCCGCAACCGTATGATGGCATCTCTTTTCATACTTTCCCTCAAATTTTTAAATTTATACCCACAACTTTTGGGTTATTATAGCACATTTTATGTTGAACTTTTGCAATATAAAGTTACATTTTAATGATAACTATTCACAAATGTTCATTTGCAATGATTTTCCCCCTGCTTCGGGTCCAGTCGAGATAATGGCCAAAATAGTGGTTACTCAAACTTCGCAGTTGCATTTTCGAATATAGATCGTTGCTATTACTTATTTTCACTTCAAAAGTCTACTTGAAAATACCAAATTTGGTCCAAAGTAGAGCCGTCTGAAGCAAGGATTTCGTATGGATTATCACAAGGCTATGTTCCGCGAAAAAACGGCGTAAAGCTGCTTCACGTAATGCTCTATGTCTTTTCGATAAACCAGGCTCGAAAAGACCATATAAGGGGCCTTCCTTGGATCAAAGTGGATATTTTTCTTGAAAAACTGTACATAAAATCCAGTATTAGCAAGGAATTTACCACAATAGGACTCCTGCGAAGTTTGAGTTTTTACACGACGCACTGGACGGTGAAGGGCGAACGGTACGCCGAGGTCACTCTGGACGGTCAGGTCAGGACCGTAATCGCTCTGGATGAAAACGCGCTCTTCACTCCTGACGGACTGCCGGCCGTGCAAATTGCCGTCCAGGAGGGGGCCGTTGGGTTCGT
>JAITPZ010000069.1 GCA_031289165.1 Synergistaceae bacterium | reverse complement strand
TCGTCATGGGAAATCGTTTCAAAGGGGGCATTCTGAAGGGCGCCATGCCTCCGTTGCACAGATATCTCGGGAACCCCGTCCTTTCATTTTTGGGCAGGCTGTTTTTTAAAAGTCCTGCGGGAGATTTTCACTGCGGCCTCAGAGGTTATAATGTTCAACGAATGCGGGAGCTGGGGCTGCGAACGACGGGAATGGAGTACGCCAGTGAAATGGTGGTTCAGGCCACGCTGCACGGCTATAAAATATCCGAGGTTCCAACGACGCTTTCGCCGGACGGCCGTTCGCGCCCACCTCATTTGCGCAGCTGGCGTGATGGATGGCGTCACCTGAAATTTTTGCTTATGCACAGCCCCGACTGGCTGTTTCTTTATCCGGGAATTTTTTTTGTCGTGTTTGGACTTTTGTTCTTCATCCTTTTGGAGTTTGGCCCCCTCAGAGTTTTTGGCTGGGTGTTCGACATCAACACGCTGCTGTACAGCGTCGGCATGATTATTGTGGGCATCAACCTGGTGCTGTTTTCGGCGTACACAAAAATATATGCCGTGCAGTCCCGATTTATACCTGCCACGAAAATATTCAATTTCTTCGACGTCGAAAAATGTATTTTGTGGGGGCTGGCTCTTGCGATTTTGGGCATTTCGCTTGTCGTTTTATCCGTCCTGTTCTGGAAAAGAGAGGAGTTTGGTAACCTGAACCCCGAACGATTCATGCGAGTGACCATTCCGGCAGTGGGGTGTCTCATTGTCGGAGTGCAGGTTATGTTCGCAGGGTTCTTTATGGATATTCTGCGGATTGAGAAGAAAGATTGAGAATAAGAAATAAGGTAATTACCATGATGGTTGGAGGCAGGTAGAATAGATTCAGGGGCCCCGGGCAGGCGGCCTCGAATCTATTCAGGAGATGACCATCATGGCAGGGAAAAGTGTATCACGGTGGGATGAAATAGTGGAAAAATCAAAGAAGGGCGTTGATATATGGGCAGGAGTCGATGTCCACAAGGCGAGTTACGCTGGACGGCTATTTACACCCTGAAATCCCGAAAATTTATATCTGGAAAATAAGACGAAGGCTTGTAGAATCAATCTGGAGTGTTAAAAAAGAAAAGCCCACTTATAAGTGGGCTTTTCTACGTGTGTTAAACTGCTTTGTTTAATTTTGGCGCGGCAGGCAGGATTCGTACCCACGACCTAAGGCTCCGTAGGCCTTCGCTCTATCCAGCTGAGCTACTGCCGCACTTTTCCGTGTTTCTGGCGGTGAGTGAGAGATTCGAACTCTCGATAGAGGTTTTAGCCCCTATACTCGCTTAGCAGGCGAGTGCCTTCAGCCTCTCGGCCAACTCACCTTCTCACAGACACACGCGGGATATTATAACGCCTAAACGCTCCCTGTCAACCACGAGGAGGCAGGAAACGCCGCTCTGGCGCTCCTATTCCCCGCTCGTCACGACCACATCGAGGGAGATCTGCGGCGCGGCGAGGCCGTCAGCCGATACGGCGTCCGTCGACGTCGCGCTGTCCGGGGCGTCGGCGCTCTGAACGGGGAGGGTCTCCGTCGTCACCGGAAGGACGCCCGACGTTTGCGCGGGGAAGAGCGTCTCGTCGTGAATGACGATTTTGGCCTCGCTGAGCAGGCGCTGAGTGAAGTTGTCCACGGCCTCGCGTTCCTTTCTTTGCTGCAGCATGGCGCGAATATCGGAGCTGACCTCGTCGTAGGGGGTTATTTTTTCCTCCACCGGCTCGTGTTTTACGGCCACGGCGTAGTCGTCGCTCCTCACCTCGAATACGGGGCTGATCTCCCCGCTGACGAGGTCCTTCATCGGGGCCAGATTCCCCTCGAAGGCGGTGTCGGAGATAAAGACCGGCGCGGTTGTGATGTTGATGACGTCCATTGAGGCCGTCACGTCGTCGGAGGTCGCCTCCACCCAGGTTTTACCGGAAACGAGCAGGTTTCTGACTGTCTCGGCCGCGTCCCGGGAGGTGAAGTCGGCGATGCTGACCATGACCCCCGCGGGCTGCCGGAAGAAAAGGTTCTTCGTCGTGTCGTAAAATTGGACGGTCTCGTCCTCGCTGAGCGTCACGTCTCCGATGACGGAGCGAAGCATCTGCTCGTTCGCCAGCTGACGGGCCACGCTCTTCCGATAGTCCGCGGTTTTGATGCCCGACCGCTCGAGGTACTGATAAAACGCTTCCCGCGTGGGAAAGGCCTGATCGGCGTAATCCTTCATCGCCTGTTCCGCTTCGGCGTCGGAAATCTTAATGTCGCTGTTTCGGACTTCCTGTTCCATCTGGAGCTCCACCGCGTACTGGTTGAGGGCGGACTGATAGATGTACGGCATATCCGTGGAGGCGATCTCCCGGGACCCAAGCTGTTCGAGGTACTGCATCATCATCTGATCCAGGGCCGAACGATTCAGGTTTCGGCCGTTGACCTCCGCCACCACGTAATCCTGCATCTGTCCATCGGGGCTCGACGGCCTGCCGCGTCGCGAGCCTCCGGACTCGTACATCAAAAACGAGGACAGCAGAAACGCCGCGACAATTATCCCCATAACCCACCGCATCACCGTTCGGTTCACTCTCTGTATCAAACCAACCATCGTCCTTTATATAATTTTTTCTCCCGTGGAACACTCGCAAAACGAGATTTTAACATATCCGGCATCAAACATCAGCCAAAGATTGTCCCTTTTTCAGCTCGACCTCCAGGGGAATGGAGAGGGTCGCGGCCGCCTTCATGACGCGGCACAGGGTCTCCCCGACCTCGTCGGCGCGCTCCGCCGGGCACTCGCAGACCAGAGAGTCGTGAATTTGCAGGAAGAGGCGGACCTCTCCATCCGGCGGGAAGGCCCTGTCGAAGTCGAGCATGGCCCGGCGCGCGATGTCTGCCGCCGTTCCCTGTATGGGGGTATTGACGGCGACGCGTTTGATGGCGTTGCGATCCCGTATTCCCCTCGCCGCTTCGCCGATCGGGCGAATGCGCCCGAACAGGGTCCGAGTGTATCCCCGATCCTGCGCCTCGGACGCGCTGGCCTCCAGGTAGCTTCGAACTCCCGGCAGGGCGGCGAAATAGCGGGTGATGACGCCGCTGGCCTCGCCGCGCTCGATGCCCAGGCGATCGGCGAGCCCGTAGGAGCTCATTCCGTAGAGCAGGCCGAAGTTGATCATCTTGGCCACGCGCCGCAGCTCCGGCGTGACGTCCCCGGGCGGGGTCGAGAACACCCACGCCGCCGTCTCCCTGTGAATGTCGCGTCCGCTGCGGAAGGCGTCCATCAGGCGTTCCTCCCCGGACAGGTGCGCCAGAATGCGCAGCTCGATCTGGGAGTAGTCCGCCGCCACGAAAACGCGCCCCGGCTCGGGCACCAGCCCCTCCTTCAGACGGCGCGACCAGTGTCCGAAGGCGGGAAGGTTTTGCAGGTTGGGATCGCGGCTGCTGAGGCGTCCCGTGCCCGTGAAGGCCGCCTCGAACGTCGTGTGAACGACCCCGCCCCCCGTGCCGGCCGCCTTTTGAAGGGGGACGGCGAAGCCGTTGAGCATTTTCGTCAGCTCCCGGTGCTCCAGCATCAGGCGCGGCACGTCGCTGTGGGGGAGATCCAGGTCGGCCAGGCCCTCCAGCACCGACGCGCTCGTGGAAAGGCCCGTCTTTCCCTTCGTCTTTGCGCCGCCGGGCAGCCCCAGCCGCTCGAACAGAAGCCAGGCCACCTGCTTCGGGGAGTTGAGGTTGATCTCCTCTCCGGCCCGCGCCGCAATCTCTCCCTCGATGGAGGTCACGCGCTCCTCGAGTTCTTTCTGCAGGCCCGCGAAGGTCGCCGGCGAAAGGCGTATCCCCTTCCGCTCCATCTCGATCAGTACGGGAATCAGGGGAAGGTCGATCCGATCCATCAGATCGGGGAGCCCGTCGTAACGCCGAATCTCCATGTTCAGCTCCCGCGCCGCGCGCCACAGAAACGTCGCGCCTCCGCTTTCCTCCGCGCCGGGATAAAGATCTTTCAGGGCGTGGGAGGGAACGTCGGGGTGAAGCAGGTAATGGGCCGTTTTCAGATCCCATATTTCGCACTCCCGGAATGCCCCGGGACCGAAGCAGGCCATCAGCTCCTTGCAGTCGTTCACGTAAAGTTTCTTCCCCGCGAGGCGCGTCCAAAAGTCGGGCGAAAGCTCGATACCCCGCCGGACGGCGTGACGCCCGCGATCGTCGGACAGGTGAAGCTCCGCGCTCTCCGCCTCGGGCGGATATTTTCCCGTGTGGAAGAGGACGATCGCCAACTCCCGCGCGTCCAGAAGCTCCTCGAACTCCACCGGTCCCCCCTGCGGCACGGGGCTGTCGGAAGCAGAGGTCACGGTCTCCGGCGTCACGGAATTGAAAGTCTCCTCCGCCTGTATTTTCAGGCGGTCCACGAGCCTCGCCATGCCCAGACGTTTGCAGAGGC
>JAITPZ010000038.1 GCA_031289165.1 Synergistaceae bacterium | reverse complement strand
AGGACGACCTGCGCAACAGGCGCATCTCGGCGCCGGATTCCTCCAAACTGCCCTGGGTTGAAACGCGCTCGAAAATCGACGAGCGCATCGCGGCGCTGGACGCGGAGATCAGGGAGAAGGAGCGGGCTCTGGCGGAGATCAGCGGCAAAGTCGCCGGCGCGCTGCGGGAGCTGGGGCTCGAACTGGACGACAGGCAGATCGACACCCTGCTGACCTCCGTCACGGGCGACGACCTCTTTCGGAACACGGTGGTTTTCGCCAACGTTCGGCTTGTGGTGGAAAAGCTCGCGGAACTCTCCCGCGGAGACCGCGACAACCTGGAGACCAGCCGGCGTTACACCGGCATGTACCTCGTGCTGAACGACGTTCTGATCGTCACGCAGGAGGGACTGATCGAAAAGATCGACGCGGATTACAAGCCTCGGCTGGCCGCCATAAGGGCCGAGGCCGAAAAACTTCGCGGGGAGGCCGAGGGCCGCGTCAGGCAGGCGCAGTACTCGCAGGCCCAGAAAAGCGCGTTCGAGGCCAACGCTCGGGCCAACACCATGACGGCGCGGGTGGCGGGGCTTTACGCGGAACTTCTGGAGGGACAGCGCAGGAGTTCCATGACGACTCTGGCCGACCTGCGGCGCAACCGCGATGTCGCGGAGAACACCTACAGAACCGTCCGGAGTACGGGCGACCTGCGAAACCTGATTCGCGCGGGGCTCGATTTGTTCGAGTCCATCCAGTCTCTTTCCATGCCGCAGCTTCAAGCCTTCGAGAGCGAGACGATCCGCAGGGAGTTCGAGGAAATCAGCCGGCGTCTCAGGAAGTGACGAATGAGTATATACTGAATACATCTCGTTAAAAAGATATTGTGTTCCGCCGAAAGGAGAATTTTCAACATGCACAGGGCAATCCCGGTTTGCAAAGACACCTGGTGGGTTGGGGTCAATGACCACGAAACCGACCTTTTCGAATCTCTCTGGGCTCTGCCCCAGGGGGTGGCCTATAACGCCTACGTCGTTCTGGGAGAAAAAACGGTCGCCATCGACACGGTCAAAGGACCCTGTTTCGACGATTATATCGACAAGGTCGAGCGGGTTCTCGGAGATCGGCCGCTCGACTGTCTCGTCATCAACCACATGGAGCCCGACCACGCGGGTGTCGTTCACCAGCTGAAGCGCCGCTATCCCGGCGTTCGCATCATCGGCAACGCGAAGACCATGCCGATGCTGAAGGGGTATCACGGAATCGAGACCGGCACCGTGGAGGTGAAGGAGGGCGAGACCCTGGACATCGGCGGGCACGTCCTCGCCTTTTACACCGTCCCCATGGTTCACTGGCCGGAGAGCATGGTGACCTTCGACACGACGACGAATACCCTCTTCTCCAACGACGCGTTCGGCGGTTACGGCGTCCACGAGGGCGGGCTGTTCGACGACGAGAAGGCGCGCGAGCGGTGGGAGGGCGAGATGCTGCGCTACTACGCCACGATCGTGGCCCGCTATTCCGGCATGGTGCAGACGGCGCTGAAGAAGCTCTCCGGACTCGAGATCAAAAATATTTTTCCCGCGCACGGAACCCTTTTCCGTCACGACGTCGGCCAGGTCGTCCAGCTCTACGACCGCTGGAGCAAACACGAGACGGACTGCGGCGTCGTGGTGGTGTACGGCTCCATGTACGGAAACACGAGACGCATGGCGGACGCGGTCTGTCGGGGCATATGCGAGGGCGGGGTCAAAAACGTTCACCTCTACGACTCCTCGCGCGACGAGCCCTCCCTGATTCTCCGCGACATCTGGCGCTACAGAGGGATGGTGCTTCTGGGCTGCACCTACAACACCCTGTTGTTCCCCTCTCTCGACGCTCTGTGTTCCAAGCTGATCAACCGCATGCCCAAAAACCGCTGCCTCGGGATCGCCGGAAGCTACAGCTGGAGCAGGGGGGCGCTCGACGCCCTGCGGGCCTTCGCCGGGGCGGTCAAACTGGAAAAGGTGGGACCCGAGGTGGAGGTCTGCGCCTCTCCCACCGACGCCGACCTGGAGCAGTGCGCGCTGCTGGGTAAAAATATGGCGGCCGCCATCGGCGCCTGCCCCGCAAGTTCGTAAGGGAAGGAATCCGTTGTCCGACCAAATCCGGGGCTCCCTTCTCGTCCTGTTCGGCGCGTTTCTCTGGGGAACGCTGGTCGTCGTCACCAGCGGCGTCACCTGGATTCAACCGGCGACGGTCGCCGTTGTCCGCGCGGGGCTGGCCGCCCTGGGGTGCGTCCTCTGGCTGGGCACCCGAACCCCGCGCCTTCTCAGGGTCGCCCCGCGCGACTTTCTCTGGCTGTTTTTTTACGGCGGCGCGACGGCGGGGTTCATGTACGCGGGGTTTACCATCGCCCTGAGCCGGCTTTCCGTGGCGACGAGCGAGGTCATCTTCTACACGTTTCCGCTTTTCACGACGATCCTCGGCGTCTTCATCCTGCGGGAGCGCCCCTCCGGGATGCAGGTCTTTTCCTGTCTGCTGCTCCTTTCCGGCGTTGCCTCCATGACGGCGCTGACGGGGAAGGGAAATGCCGGAGTTTCTTTTCATGCCTCTTTTCCCCTGGAGGGGGTGCTCGCGGCCGTGCTGTCCATGCTGGGCATGACGATACAGTCCCTGGTCGCGCGCAAAAACGCGCGGAAGAATTGGATGCCGACCGAAACCCTTTTTTCCTGGGCGCAGATTTTTGGTTTTGTGTGGATCGCGCTCTATAAGAGCCTGACGACGGGCTGGAGCGACGTCCCTGACGTGACGCCCGCCTCGTGGCTGATCCTGGCCTACATGGGGCTCGTCTGCACGCTTCTGGCCTACGGGGCCTACAACCTCGGCCTGCGCTACATCAGCGCCGCGACGGCCAGTATGCTGGCCTCCTTCGAAATGGTCACGGCCGTCGTCCTGGCGGCCCTGGCGCTTGGGGCCGTTCCCACAGCCGGGGAGGTCATCGGCAGCGTCGTCATCCTGATCGCCCTGGTGCTGGGGACGTGCGGCGCCGAACGGGCAACAGCGTAATGCGGGAGCGGTTGGGGCGTTTTTTGTGGCCTGTCATCAGGTACGGAGTCTCCATACTCTGCCTGGTCTACGTCTTTTGGGATGTTCCCTTTGCCGCCCCTGGAGCTCTTCTGGGAAAATATCCGCTTTTGCCGATGCTCACGGTCGTCGCCGTCTCCTTCGTCGCGTACGCCCTGATGGGACTGAGACTGTCGCGCATGGCGACGCCTCCGATGTCCTTTCGGTCGACCTTCGCCGCCACGTTGGTGGGGCTCGGGGTGAACAACGTCCTGCCCGCCAAGGCCGGTGAGATAGCAAAGGCCGCGTGGATGGGACGCGCCAACGGCCTCACGTTCCAGAAAGCGCTCGGGATTGTATTCATGGAGCGTTTTTTCGACGTCAACGTCCTGGCGCTCCTGAGCCTTCGTTTTTTGTGGGAGTTCGGCAGGCGGGGGGCGGTGTTCGCCTTTCTGGCCTGTCTCGCGGGGGGCTGGGGGCTTCTTGCGCTTTTTCGCCTGCGTTCGGAGCTGGCGGAGCGTTTCGCGGGTTTTTTCGGTGCTTTCGGCGGCGACGGGCTGCGCCGTTTCGTCTCTCAGGCGCTTTCAGGCGTGCTCGACAACATGTCGCCGGGAACGCTCGTCTGGCTGACCGTTACGTCTCTGACGCTCTGGTCCTTCTACAGCCTGCAGATGTATCTCTGCCTCAACGCGGTCGCGGGACTGGAGCTGCCCTGGGGCGTGACGCTCACCGTTTTTGCCATCAGCGGCCTGGGAATGCTGCTTCCCTCCTCTCCCGGCGCGATCGGCGTCTACGAGGCCGTCACCCTGACGGCGCTGAAAAACTTCGGGGTCGAGACCGACGCGGCGCTGGCCATTACGCTCTTCTCGCACATGGCCCAGTTCGTCCCCGTGACGCTGGTCGGCGGTCTCATCTTCATGGCGTTTCCAAACAGCGCGAAAGAAGATTGAAAACCCCCTGGGAAATCCCTGGCGGTGTTTTCGAAAATTTTCAAAGTTTAAATTTTCATGTGATTGAATTTCAGGGGGTGGCGTTTTGATGACATTCAACGCGCACAGCGTGACGGAGAAGGACGACGTCGCGTCGGTCGTTTGCGACATCGCGCCGGGCGAGACCGTAACAATGCAGCGGCGGTCCGGGACGTTGGCGCTGACGGCCGTGACGGCGATTCCCGCCGGGCACAAGATCGCGCTGCGCGATTTCAGGGCGGGCGAAAGCGTGATCAAGTACGGCGAGGTGATCGGCGCGGCTTCGGAGGATATTTCGAAGGGCGCGCACGTCCACGTTCACAACCTCGAAGGGCTGCGCGGCAGGGGGGACAAACGATGAATTTTATGGGATACACGAGACCGGATGGCGGCGTCGGGGTGCGAAATCATCTGCTGGTGCTGCCCTCCGTGGTCTGTGCCAGCGACGTGGCCGCGCGTATCGCCCTGCAGCTCAACGGCGCGGTGTACGTGACGCATCAGCACGGCTGCGCGCAGCTTCCCAGCGACTCCGCGCAGACGAAGCGGACCCTCGTCGGCTTCGGCGCGAACCCGAACGTCGCGGCCTGCATCGTCGTCGGGCTGGGGTGCGAGACGATACAGGCGAAGGACGTCGCCGACGAGATCGCGAAGATGACGGCGAAGCCCGTCGTTTACCTGTCCATTCAGGAAGAAGGGGGGACCCTCAACGCCATCGCCAGGGGCGTGAGGATCGGACGCGAGATGCTGGCGGAGCTTTCCCTGATGCGTCGGGAGGAACACCCGATCTCGAAGCTGATTCTGGGGCTGGAGTGCGGAGGGTCCGACGCCTGGTCGGGGCTGTCGGCGAATCCCGCCGTGGGCAACGCCTCCGACCGGCTGATTCGCGCGGGGGGGACGTCGATTTTGTCGGAAACGCAGGAAATGATCGGCGCCGAACACCTCCTTGCGCGCCGCGCGGCGAGTCCCGAGGTGGCGGAGCGCCTGTTCGCGGTCGTGCGGCGCGCCGAGGAGGGGGCCCTTGCCGACGGCGTGGACATCCGGCTGGCGAACCCGACGCCGGGCAACCGCCAGGGCGGCCTGACGACGCTCGAGGAAAAATCTCTCGGCTGCATCAGCAAGGCCGGGCTGGAGGCGCCGCTGCAGGAAATCCTCGGTTTCTCCGAGCGCCCGACGCGGCGCGGCCTGATCTTCATGGACACTCCGGGGCACGACATCGAGTCCATCACGGGCATGGTGGCGGGCGGCGCTCAGGTGATCTTCTTCACGACAGGACGCGGCACCTGTACGGGCTGTCCGATAGCCCCCGTGATCAAGGTCTGTTCCAACTCCCCGACGTTCGAGCGTATGCGCGACAACATGGACGCCGACGCCGGCCCGATCATCGAGGGGAAAAAGACCATCGACGAAATCGGCGGGGAGCTTTTCGACGAGATGCTGAAGGTCGCCTCCGGCAGGTCCACGAAGAGCGAGGATCTCGGCTACGGCAGTTTCGCCATAAACCGCATCGGCCCCACTCAGTAGCGGGGATATTTCGGACTCCCCTGGCGCGCACTTGTATTTTGAAAGGTCAGGCGTAGAATAGGGGTCGAGCCTTATGCAATCGACAATCGGATTTCAGAGAATGCAGCGTGCCTTTGAAGAGGCGCGGTGACGGAGTTGACATGGAGGGACCGAAGAGCGTGACTATGCCCGGCGAACGCAAAAAAATTGTTCTTGTGGATGATTCCCCGATCATTCTGAAATTGGCCCGAAATACCCTGATGAACAGGTATGATGTGTTTACGATGCCGAGCGTGGAGAAGATGTTTCAGTTTCTCGAGCGCACGCTGCCGAACCTCATTTTGCTGGATATCCTCATGCCCGAAACGAGCGGCTACGAGGCGATAGAGATATTGAAAAAAGACCCGCGGACCGTGGACATCCCCGTCATATTTCTCACGTCTCAGTCCGACGCCGACAGCGAGCTGGAGGGGCTTTCTCTGGGGGCCGTCGATTACATCGCCAAACCGTTCTCCCCTCAATTGCTGCTGAAGCGGGTCGAGATCCATATGCTGCTGGAGACCCAAAAGCAGGAGCTTCAAAACCTGAACGACAACCTCATGGAGATGGTGAAGCAAAAGACCGGCTCCATTCTGGAGCTGCAAAAAGCGGTTCTGGCGACGATGAGCAACCTTGTGGAATATCGCGACGACGTGACGGGAAGCCACGTGGAGCGCACGGAGCATTTTCTGACCCGCTTCGTGGACGAGATGCTGGGCAGAAACGTCTACGGCGACATCCTCGCGACGTGGGATATCGATTTATTCCTGCAGTCCGCTCAGCTTCACGACGTGGGGAAGATCGCCATCAGGGACAGCATACTCCTGAAACCGGGAAAGCTCACCGGCGAGGAGTTCGAGGAGATGAAGAAGCACACCACGTTCGGGGAGACCGTCATCGAGAAAATTCAGCAGAGCGCGAGGGAGAGCATGTTTCTCACGCACGCCAGGATCATGGCGGGAACCCACCACGAAAAATGGGACGGGACCGGCTACCCCAGGGGGATCGCCGGGTCCGGCATCCCTCTCCAGGGCAGGCTGATGGCGATCGCCGACGTTTACGACGCCCTGGTTTCGAGCAGGCCCTACAAGGAGGCCTTCACGCATCAGCAGGCGGTTCAGATAATAGAAAACGAGAGCGGATCTCACTTCGACCCCGAGCTGATCGACGTTTTCCTCGCGTCGCACGACTCCTTTCAATAACCGAATAATCGATGGGTCGCTTCGATAACAGGAATCGCGCGTGCGTTCCGCCGTGCCTGATCGAGTCCCGCGATCGAAAATTTTTCACGGAGAGGGAGATTCCATGAATGTTTTGTTTGTGTCGGGCGAGGCGTACCCGTTTTTCGCGTCGGGGGACCTTGGGGAAATGGCCGGCGCCCTGCCGGTGGCGCTGCGGCAGGCGGGCGTCGACGTCCGTGTGATTCTGCCTCTTTACGATCACGTCAACCCCGGTCTGCGGGAACACCTCGGATACGTCGCCGGTTTCACCGTCCCCGTGGGCTGGCGGAGTCAGTACTGCGGGCTCTTCGAGGTCGACGTCAGGAACGTCCGTTTCTATTTTATCGATAACGAGTATTACTTCAGAAGAGAGAAAATGTACGGGTTTTACGACGACAACGAGCGTTTCGCGTACCTTTCCCGGGCCGTTCCGGAGGCGCTCCTTCACATGGATTTCGCGCCCGACGTCATTCACTGCAACGACTGGCAGACGGCGCTCGTGCCGGTCTATCTGAATCTGTACTACAGGCATCACGAGAAGCTCTCCCGCGTAAGGACGATTTTCACCATCCACGACCTGCAGTATCAGGGGCAGTACGGCCCCGAAACGCTGGAGGAGACGGTCGGCATCGCGCGCGAGAACTTTCATATCGTCGAGTTCGACGGCATCGTGAACTACACGAAAGGCGCACTGGAGACGTCCGACCTGATCAACACCCTGTCGCCGACGTACGCGGAGGAGATCACCGACCCCTGGTACGGTCACGGTCTCTATGACTTTCTGCGGGGGAAGCGGGACAAACTCCGCGGCATACTGAACGGCATGGACGTGAAGGAATACAATCCGGCGACCGACGCCGATATCATATCCCGATACGACGCCTCGAATTTCGAGCGCGGCAGGGCCCTGTGCAAAAAAAACCTGAAGGACATCTTCGGGCTGGCGAAGGAGGACGCTCCGCTTATCGGGATGGTCACGCCCTTCGAGTTTCAGAAGGGGCTGGACCTTTTGCTCTACATGGCCGACCAGCTCACGGACGACGGATTTCAGTTCGCGGTGCTCGGCAGGGGCGAAGGGCACTACGAGCGGTTCTTCGAGGAAGTCGCCGCCAGGCACGCCGGGCGGTTCGCCGTGAAGGTCGAAACGTCGCCGAAGCTGGCGCGCAAAGTGTACGCGGGCAGCGACATGTTCCTGATGCCCAGCAGGACGGAGCCCTGCGGCCTCGCTCAGATGCTGGCGCTGCGCTACGGATCGGTTCCCGTTGTGCGGGAGACCGGCGGTTTACGCGACACGATCGTGAACGTCGACAACGACACGGGCAACGGCTTCACGTTTACCTCCTACAACGCGGACGAAATGCGCGACGCGTGTCTGCGGGGGAGGGACGCGTACGGGGATCCCGAGGCGTGGCGGAAACTGGTGCGGCGCTGCATGGAATGCGACAGAGGCTGGACGGCTCCGGCAAAAGAGTACATGAATCTGTACGATGACGCCATGAAACTTCAGTAGAACCGCGGGGGGCCTCCGGTGAAAATTATCGCGGCCATACGCGCGAACAGGGCTCAACTGATGTTTATATTTCTCGCTTTTTTGCTGATGGGGCTCGCGAGCTATTTTTCTGTGGCCCGTATCGTTCAGCAGGAGATTTATTCGAACGCGGAGAAGGTTTTGAGCACCGCCGAGGCCATCGTCAACCTGAAATTTCGGGAAATGGAGATCGCGCTGTTCTCATTGGGGCAGTCCATGCAGAACAGACTGGCCATGCGAGAGTCTCACGAGCAGATTGAGACGTACCTGACGGAGCTGACCCACAGGCTGTCGGAGGAGTCCTCCGATGGCATCGCGGGTTTTCTGGGGCTTTACGGCTTCTTCGGCGGCGAATTTTTTAACGGCAGCGAGTGGACGCCGCCCCGGGACTACGACCCGACGGAGCGCCCCTGGTACGCCGCGGCGCTCGAAGCGGGGGGAGAGGTCGCTTTTACGACCCCTTACGTCGACGTGCGGTCCGGAAGAGTCATCATCTCGGCGTCGATGGTCCTGCAGAACCCGCGGGGAATCGTCGCTCTCGACCTGGATACAGTCGGCATATCCCGCTATGTCGCGTCGCTTCAGTCCGCGGAGGGCGGCTATGGGATGCTGATAGGACGGGACATGACCCTCATCGCCCATCCGGACGAGGAATATTTCGGCAAACCGTTCGAGCAATTCAGCGAGGCGCACTCCGACATCGCCAGAAGCATGAAGGCCGGAGAAAACGTCATTCCCGTTCGGCACCTGCAGACCGCCTACCGCGCCGAGGTCGTGGCGTTTTTCAGGCGGATACGGAATGGATGGTATCTGGGGATAGCGACTCCGGTAGGGAACTATTATCGGGATGTGCATCTCATGGCCGCGATCCAGATTCTTCTGGGGAGCGTTTTCATGGTGGTCCTGAGCTATTTTCTCGTCCGTCTGAGCATTGACAGGATGCGCTCCGACGAGGAGAACAGGAGCAAGTCGTCCTTCCTGGCCAGAATGAGTCACGAGATCCGCACCCCGCTGAACTCGATTCTCGGCATGTCGGAGCTCGTCATGCAAAAATCCCTCTCCCCCGAAGTGCACGAGTATATTTCGATCATTCGCCAGTCCGGAAGCTCTCTGCTTTCCATAATCAACGACATCCTCGATTTTTCGAAGATAGAATCCGGCCAGATGACGATGGATACCCGAAGTTATTTCTTCGCCTCGCTGATGAACGATATGATCAACGTGATCCGGGTGCGGCTCATGGACAAGGACAAGCCCCTCGACTTTTTTGTCAGAGTCGACTCCGACATCCCCGCGCAGCTCATCGGCGACAATGTGCGCCTTCGGCAGATAGTCGTCAACCTGCTCACCAACGCCATAAAGTACACCCCCAGGGGATTCATCTCGCTGGACGTGGAGAAGAGGGTGATCGGCGCCGGTAAAATAGAGTTGATTTTCAGGGTGAGCGACAGCGGAATCGGCATAAAAAAAGAGGATATGAACAAGCTGTTCACGGACTTTTCACGGCTGAACATCGAGCACAGCCACCACATCGAGGGGTCGGGACTCGGCCTGTCCATCGCGAATACGTATTGCAGGCTCATGGACGGCAGGGTTACCGTTTCGAGCGAGTACGGTGAGGGATCCGTTTTTACGGCGACCGTGGTGCAGTCCTTCGAGAACGACGAAAAACTGGCCGTCGTCCATCGCGCCGCACAGAAGCGCGTTTTGCTGTACGAGGAGAGGGCGCTTCATATACAGTCGATCGTTCGCACCATGATGCGGCTCGGGGTGAGGGTCAAACGCGCGAAAAGCCTGGAGGATTTTATCGAGGGCCTGAAGGGCAGCTATTACGACCACGCGTTCATCTCCTCCAGGCACGCAATGGAGTGCATCGACGCGCTGGGCGACTACAGCATGCAGACTCAGCTCGTGGTCATGGTGGAGCTTGGAGACGCGTTCGCCTTCAGGGACGTCGGCTGCATCCTGTTGCCCGTGTACTCCGTCTCCCTGGCGAACGCCCTGAACGGCGTCTTTGAACACATCAGCAGCAGGTTGCCCAACGCGAGGGCTCATTTTATGGCGCCTGACGCAAAAATCCTGATCGTGGACGATATTTCAAGCAACCTGAGAGTAGCGAAAGAGCTGGTGTCGCACTACGGGGCGACGGTCGAAACCTGCAGCAGCGGAGAGGCGGCCATCGAGCTCGTAAGGAACAATAATTACGACCTCGTATTCATGGACCACATGATGCCCGGAATGGACGGTCTGGAGGCCACGTCGCGCATCCGCGATCTCGAGAAAAATGAAGTTTATTACACGAAGCTGCCGATAATCGCCCTCACCGCGAACGCGCTCTCCGGTCAGAGGGAAATGTTCCTGGAGAAGGGGATGGATGATTTCCTGCCCAAGCCCATCGACATGCAGCAACTGGAGTACATCCTGAGAAAATGGATACCGGAGGAAAAGCAGATTCCGATGGAAAAAGATGCCGAGGAACCTCAGACGATGGAAAATTCAAAGCCCCTCCAGGCGAAAGTCCTCGATATCCCGGGAGTCGATACGCTGTGGGGGATTAAAAACACCGGCGGGACGGTCGAGGTCTACTGCGATATCCTGAGAAGTTTTTGCGTCGACGCCGATGAAAAGGGACTGCAGATTGAAAAGAGCGAAAAAGACGGAGACATTCGCCTCTACGGGATCTGCGTACACGCGGTCAAGGGCGCGGCGCGAAGCATCGGCGCCTTTGACCTGGGGGATTTCGCGATGCAGCTGGAGGAAGCCGCGATGAACGGCGAGCGGGAGGTGATTCGCGACAGGACAGGCGAGCTGCTGCACGGTTTGCGGGAAATCACCGAGGGTATATGCGCCGCGCTGCACGAGGACGCCGACGCGGACGTGCCCGACAATCGGGCGGAGAGGGCGGCTCTTCAACTGGAGACCCTGCAGGTTGCGCTGGTCGGCATGGACATCGAGACGGTCAACGAGATGCTGATAAAATACGCGGGCATGAAACTCAGCGCGGGGACAAAGACCGCCGTCTCCGAAATAGAACAGCACATCCTGATGTTCGAGTACGACACGGCCGTCGAAAAGATCAGTTTCTTTCTCCAAAGGAACCCGGCGAAACAGGAAACCAAAACGTAAAGATCGACCTGCATACCGGAGGGAGACGAAAAAAAACCTTTCCGCCCCCTCCGGGTCGATAAAATCTCTTATTTGCCCGTCGAAGAGGCGTCTGCCCCTGAGGAGGCGTTCGCCCCCGAAATGGACGCCGCCAGTTTCACGAGCTGGAGGAACTCCGCGCGCCAGGGGTCGTCTCCGCGCGCGCCGTCGGCCCATGACTCAATGGCGCTCCACTTCATGCCCTCCAGCCCGGGGCCGTTCCTCAGCTTCTGGCCGTAAGCCGCAACGGCGGCCGTAAAGCGCAGGCCCGTTCCGGACCCGGCAAAAGTTTTCGCCACAGATTTTTTCAGTACCGGCATATCGGCCCTGCTGCTGACGTCTCCGTCCGGCGCTTTCCAGCGAAATTTCAGGTACGCGAGTTCGTCGCCTTTCATGTCGGTCGAAGCGGCGTCGTCGGACGCCGGGGCCGGAGAAGCCTGGTAGCGCAGCGGATCGACGCTCGGTTTCGCGCCGACGAGCGTCAGTTCGTAAAGGATCGTCACCCTGCGGCCCGCCCCCACGTCGCCCGCGTCGATTTTATCATTGTTGAAGTCCTCGTTCCTCAACTGGCGCTTTTCATAGCCGATCTGGCGGTACTCGATCACGTTCGCCGGGTTGAACTCGATCTGCGCCTTCACGTCCTTCGCCACCGTCACCAGCGTCGCCGTCATCTCCTCGTCGAGAACCTTCCGCGCCTCCGACATCCCGTCGACGTAACTGCAGTTCCCGTTGCCCACGCTCGCGATCTTCGTCATCATGGCGTCGTTGTAGTTGTCCGTCCCGAAGCCCAGGATCGAGAGGGTGACGCCGCTCTCCCTTTCCTTCTTCACCATGGCCTCGAGTTCTTCCGTGCTCGACGCCCCGACGTTGAAGTCCCCGTCCGTGCAGAGCAGGATTCTGTTGACTCCGCCTTTGATAAACGCCCCTCTCGCCTGTTGGTACGCGAGGGTGAGGCCCGCCGCGCCCGCGGTGCTTCCCCCCGCGCCGAGCCCGTCGATGGCGGCCGTGATCGACGCTTTTTCGCTCCCCTTCGTCGCCTCCAGCGCCACGCGCGTCGAGCCGGCGTAGGTCACGAGGGAAATGCGATCCTCCGGGCGAAGGCGCGCGGTCAGCATTTTGAGCGCCGCCTTCACGAGCGGCAGGCGCTCCGGCGGGGACATCGAGCCGGAGACGTCAACGAGAAAGACGAGGTTCGCGGGCGGGGCCTTTTTGTAGTCGAGCTCTTGCGTCGTCAGGGAGACCCAGAGCAGGACGTTGTTGTCGTTCCAGGGGCAGGGGGCCAGCTCGCAGGCCGCGGCAAACGGCGACCCTTCGAGGCGGGTCGGCGTCATGTCCTGAGCCATCGCCGGGAAGTAATTGATCAGCTCCTCCACCCGCACCGCGTCCGGGTGCGGCATCCTGCCCGCGTTCAGGAAACGCCGGACGTTCGCGTAGCTCGCAGTGCTCACGTCGAGGCTGAAGGTGGAGAGGGGATCGCGCGCGACGATTTTGACGGGGTTGTCGTCATAAGCGGAGTAGCGGGCCGTCTCCTGAGGGGAGGGCCTGGGAATCGACGCCAGTGAGATCATGGAAGAAGATTGAGCGAAACGATTCTCGCCGGCGTAACCGAGATACGGTACGGTTGCTTTAGTGCGGTTGTAGGAGGCTGGAGCGTTGCTTGCGCTTTGTTCCATGACCCTGGGGGAGGGGCCTGCAAACTTCTGCGCGGCCACCTCGATCCACGCCAGAGCCCCGTAGACCCAATGCCCCGACGGAAGCGTTTCCGACATGTCCGGCGTCTTTTGCGCCCCGACATCCGCGCTCACGAGTGAGGCAAAACGTTGATCCAATATTTTCACGCCGATCACTTCGAGTTCCTTTCTGAACTCCAGGACCAGTTTTTTCAGAATCTCGTCCTCTTCTCCGCCCGCCCCGTCGAAATTTACCGTGGAAAGTGTTTGGGCGAGTCTTGACGCCGCCTCATAGCGCGTCATTGTTGTTGCGGCGAACGCGGGAACGATCGAGAATATCAGGAATACCGCGACGGTCCCGATCAGCAAATTTCTCATCTTCATTAGTAAGGTCAGCTCCTTTGATTATCCGGGAATCACCACATTATACATTAGCCTACGAAGCCCTCCCGCGTTTCCCCGGAATCGAAGGAACAAAAAAATCCCCTGCAGCCGTCACAGGCAGACAGGGGATACCTTTTCATTCCAATGTCAACAACTTAAGGGGTCGAGGGGTTCACGACCCCTCGCGAGGTTTGGGGCGGAGCCCCAAAGACTGGTGAGGAATTTCTTACCGCCCCAGGCGTTTCATGAGCTTTCTCAGCAGGCCGTCCCGGAAGTCGATGGCGTTGACGGGACACATTTCGTGGCAGCAGTAACAGCGAATGCACCTCGCGTAGTCGAAGGTCAGGTTTTTGCCGTGCTGCGCGATGGCCTCCGCCTTGCACATGGCCGCGCACTTTCCGCAGCCGATGCAGCGGTCCGGACGGTGGACGGGGCGCGACGCCAGCGCCCGCTCCAGGAAGGGCAGGCGGGAGAGGCCGGGAATGACGCTCAGGCTGTCCAGCTTCGGAACATTCAAACCCTGCCATACGTGGTCGGGGGGAAAATCGCCGGCCAGGTCGTCGTCGTTCAGGCGGCACTGGGGCATGTTTCGCGCGGCAGCCGCCCGCCAGAGGGGATAGTCCTCGAGCCGGACGCCCATCATGCGGCAGAGCCAAAAGTCCATCGCCAGGGCGTCCCGCGCTCCGGCCACGACGCCGCAGGGGAAGGGGGCGCCGTTGGTGGGACCGTGCCCGTCCATGCCGATCACGCCGTCCAGTATCGTGAGCGCGGGGCGAACGCCGTTCCAGATGTCCAGCAGAAGCGACGCGAACGCCTCGCGCCGGAGCCCGACGCTGTAGTGCCACTCGGCCTTGCGCTGCGCGACGACGCAGCCGAACATATTTTTCACGCCCAGGGTCAGGAGCATCTGGGCGTGGGTTTTCATCTTGGGCAGGTTGATAACGAGGTCGCTCTCGAGAGCGAGACGGGCGACCTCGATTTTGTGAAACGAGGCGTCGGACGAGGCGGGCAGCGGCACGGGGTCCGTCAGCCCGACGCAGGGGATGCCGAGCTCCTCCGCGACGTCCATGAACCCCGCCTTCCGCGCCGCCCGGGCGAAGCTGTCGATCCCCGGGCTGTCGGCGATCACGGGGCGTCCCCCTGCGTCCATGACGAGGCGCGCCACGGCGCGGACCACGGAGGGATCCGTTGTCGCGCGGCGCTCCGGCTCGTGCCCCGCGACGAGGTTGACCTTCAGAAGAACACGGCCGCCCGGCGAGACGAAACTTCCGACCCCGCCGAAGTGGTCGAATACGGCCCTTACCGCGGAGTCCATACCCTCCCGGTCGTAGCCGTTCCGTCTCAGCAGCAGCAGTTTTCCCGTCATGAACCCATCGTTATGACTCCGTGCCGGCGGCCCCGGACTACGCGGACTCCCCGGCGAGGTCGAGCCTTCGGTTGCGGAAATAGAGGATGATGTCGGCGGCGACCATGCAGAAATTGAGGCCGTAAGGTATCAGCAGAAAGCCGGTCCACCCGTCCGTCAGAACGACCTTCGCGAAGCCGGCGACGTAACCGACCAGAACGTTGATGAGAAAAAAGAGGCTCTTTCCCCTGGCGGTGCGCGACCTCCATGACTTCGCGATGGACAGCGGCCAGGCAATGCCAAAACACACCAGCATGACGGTTTCCAGAATTTTTGCGATCAGCACGAATAAAAACTCCCTTCGGAACGAGCCCTGATTTTTCAACGCAAATATAATACAGGATAATCCGGAGTTTTTCTTTCATGCCGAATTTTCTTTCGCCCTGAGTGTAAGGTACAATGTAATCGAAATTTTCTTTTATAGATGTTTTTTACAGACAACCGTGACAGATCGCCTTCCGAGTGCGAAACGCGCGGCGGGTCTGTTGGTTTTTCGGGGAGGAATTGCGGGACGATGTCGTTACGGATAAAAACCATTGTGTGGATCGTGGCGATTTTTTCCGTCAGCCTGATCGCGATGAATCTTGTCTTTCGCGTGATGACTCTTGAGGAGTTCGCGAAGGTGGAGGTAGATTTCGCCGCCAGGGCCGTGGAGCGCCTCGACGCCTGCTTCGATTACGAAAACAACATTTACAGACTGAACGCCGGGTTGTGGGGGCATCGCGCGGATATTTACGAATATATGGACAACCGCGATTTTCCGCTGATTCACGAAGCCGTCAACCCCGAGCTCCTCAGGCTTTCCAATACCGATTTCTTCATGCTCCTGGACCCCTTCGGGAACGTGGTCTTCGAGATGACGCTTGACCCGGAGGGCAGAGAGCGCCCCCTTTCCTACGCCGAAAGAAAGGCCGCCACTCAGCTTATCCCCAACCTGGAGGAAATTTCCCGGCATGGCGAGATCGCCGGGCTCTTCGCGCTGGGAAGGGAGAGCTACGAAATTGGAATCGCCAGCGTCGCGCCGTCTCCTCTGCACCCCGTCCGCGGGTACTGCATCGTGGGAACACGCACGATCGAGCGCATCCGGAATATCGCGTCGGCCTTTCAGGAATCTCTGGACGTCTATCACGTTTTTGAAACGCGGGACTACCCTCCCGAGATCGAGAGCGCCCTCGCGAGGGCCATCGCCGCGACGGACCCCTTCATCGTCGAGACCACGCCCGACGTCCTGAAGGTATGGGTTCCGCAGAGGGACATTCTGGGCAAGGGAAACATCGTGGCGATGTTCAGTCAGCCCCGCACCATCTACATGCGAGGCCTTTCCGCGGTCACCGAGGCCAATGGAGTGATGATTCTCACGGGGGCGATCGCGCTCTTCGCGGTGACGTTCATCCTGAACCTCCTCCTGAAACGCATGGTCCGCCTGCGCCGGGCCGCGCTGAACATCACGAACAACGCGATCAGCCGCACCCGCCTTCCCGTCGAGGGCAACGACGAGCTGAGCGACCTCGAACGGGCCCTCAACGCCTCCGTCTCCGCCACGGAGGACATCTTCGACAACATGCCGTTCCCCATCGTTCTGGCGGATATGGAGGAGCGCATCGTCGCGGTCAATCGCCAG
>JAITPZ010000010.1 GCA_031289165.1 Synergistaceae bacterium | reverse complement strand
CGATTCGAACAACGCCCAAAAACAATCGGGTATATTATATTAAGGATAAAAAAAACTGTGATCGTACTTATACCTTATACGTGTTACCGTTATATGACACAGGATTCACTACGAGGAGGCAAACAGAGATGAGCGATTTCGAAAGAGGATTCGTAAAACCGCCCTTCATGGCGGAGACCTCCGCACCGTCAAACCCGAGGAAAATTCCGGAGCGGTCGGAGATCGAGGAGAGGTACAAATGGAATCTCGAGGACATTTACCCCTCCGCGGACGAATGGGAGAGGTCTTTTGCCGAACTGGAGGCAAAGCTCGACGGGCTGGCCGCGTACGACGGAAAGCTGGGCGCGTCGGCCGACGTGCTGCTCGCCTTTCTCCGCAAGGAGGATGCCTTCTCTAAGGAGCTGGGCAAGCTCTGCGTCTACGCCGGAATGAAGAGCCACGAGGACCTGCGCGTCACGCGGAATCAGGAACTGGCGGACAGGGCCGAGAACCTGTCGATGCGACACTCCGCCGCGACGTCGTTCTCCGACCCCGAGATTCTCGCCCTGCCGGACGGGCGTCTCGACGAGTTCATGGCCGCGAACGAGGGGCTGAGGCTTTACGCCTTCCACTTCGCCGAGCTGCTGAGAGAACGGGAACACGTGCTCTCACACCGCGAGGAGGAGCTTCTGGCTCAAACTCATGAGATCGGGAACGTGGCGCAGAACACCTTCACGATGCTGACCGACGCCGACATGAAGTTCCCCGTGATCCGGGACGAGAACGGGCAGGACGTGGAACTGACCGAGGAGCGATACTACAAACTCAGCCGCAGCAGGAACAGGGACGTGCGCAGATCGGCCTTCGAGGGCATCCACAACACCTACGGCGCGTACAGAAACGCGCTGGGGAGCCTCTACGCGGGCTCGGTGAAGGGGGACATCTTCTACTCGAAGGCGCGCAGGTACACGAGCAGCCTGAACGCCGCCCTTTTCGCCGACAATGTGCCCGATGCCGTCTACGAGAACGTGGTGAACACCGCGAACACCCATGCTTCGCTGCTCCACGAGTATATGGCCCTGCGCGCCCGCGCGCTCGGCCTCGACGAGCTGCACTTCTACGACCTGAACGTCCCCCTGTCGGACGAGCCCCTGAGCGACGTTCCCTGGGAGGACGCGCTGACGATGGTCACGGAGGCGCTCGCCCCCCTGGGAGCGGACTACGCGGGCAACCTGAAACGCGGTTTTTCCGAGCGGTGGATCGACGTTTACGAAAACCAGGGCAAGAGGAAGGGCGCGTACTCCTGGGGCAGCTACGGCACGCGGCCCTACGTGCTGCTGAACTACAACGGGACGCTGCGCGACGTCTTCACGATCGCACACGAGATGGGGCATTCCCTGCACTCCTGGTACGCGCACGCCGCCCAGCCGCAGGTGTACGCGGACTACACGATCCTTCTGGCGGAGGTCGCCTCGACGACCAACGAGGCGCTGCTGCTCGAATACCTGCTGCGCAAAAGCACGACGGAGGCCGAAAGGAAGTGGCTTCTGGCCTACTATTTCGACATGGTGCGGACGACCTTTTTCCGCCAGGCGATGTTCGCGGAATACGAGAAGGAAACGCACCGCCGCGCGGAGAACGGAGAGCCCCTGACGCCCGCCTCTCTCGGCGAGCTGTGGAGAGAGCTCAACGCAAAAACCTACGGCCCCGGCATGACGATCGACGAACCCCTCCGCATGGAATGGGCGCGAATCCCGCACTTTTACACGGCGTTTTACGTTTACAAATACGTGACGGGCTTCACCGCCGCGGGAGCGTTTTCCGACGCCATCCTGAACGAAGGAGACGCCGCCCGCGAGCGCTACCTGACCTTCCTGAAAAGCGGCTCCAGCGACTTTTCGCTCGAAATCCTGAAAAAGACCGGCGTGGACCTGACCGTCGCCGCCCCCTTCGAAAAAACGATGGCGACGTTCGGGGAGAAGCTGAAGGAGGCGCGGAAACTGTTCTGAAGAAACGTCGGCCGATTCGCTGAGAGTTTCACTTCGGGGGAGCGGTCGCGTGGATTTTACGCGGGCTCGGCGGTCTCCGTCCCCCCGGGGTTCGGCTGGTTTTCCTGAGGCTCCTCGATTTTGAAGCCGCTCATGGCGCTTTCAAGGCCGGCGGCGAGGTCGGAGAGGGTTTTCGAGGCCCGCGCGGCGCTTCCGGCGATCGAGGCGGCCTCCACGGAAGCTGTCGAGCGAACCGCCTCGTTTACCCGACTCGTCCGCGCGAGGCTGTCCCCGAGGGTTTTCCTGGATTCCTCCATTTTGGACACGATCCCGAATATTCTGCCCGCGGTCTCCCGCGTCGATTCGATCGCCGTGGACGTTCCGGCGTCGAGTTTTTCCATCAGCTCCACCGCTCGCCGGGAGGCCGCGCCGGATTCCTCCGCGAGCCTGTGAACGTCCTCCGCGACGACCGCGAAGCCCCGGCCGGCCTCGCCCGCCCGCGAGCCCTCCATCGCCGCGTTCAGCGCAAGGAGATTCGTCCGGCTCGTGATGTTGTCGATCGTCCTCATGCAGTCTGAAAGGGGAGCGACCGTCGTCTCCGGCGAAGCCGTTTCCTCGCTGTTTTTCAGCATTTCGCCGCCGAGAGTCCGGAGCGTCATCGCAAATTCTCCGAACGCCTCGAACAGCTCTTTATCGAGATTGAGCTCTTTATCAAAATTCGACGCCGCGGGCGGCGCTTCGGAGCCTTTCGCGCCCGCCGCCGCGATCGCGAGGCCGTCCAGGGTCCCGGATAACGCGCTCATTTCGTCCATGTCGCGGCGCAGGTTCCGGATGGCCTCGCTGAAAGAACGACGAAGTTTCTGCAGGGACGCGATCATGACCCCCGCTTCCGTTCCAGCGCCACTTCCGCTTCGAAGCGCGCCGTTTCGGGATCCGGCGTAAAGTCCAGATCGGCGATGCGCCCGAGAGATTTTTCCACCACGCGAAGGGGCCCGACGATGCCCGGCATCAGGAGGGCCATGCACCAGATCAGCAGGGCGATGCCCGCAACTCCCGCCACGACGGGAAGCAGGGTTATCCCCGTGTACATCGCCGCCAGCATGAGAACCGGAACAAACACTGCCGCAAACGCCAAGAGGAACAATTTCGTCCTGATTTTCAAATAATTCACTCCCTGAAATTTATTTTTCATTTTCCATGGCCGGGATTTCCGCGATTCGCTAATTATAGCGTATGGGGCCCGGGCGCCCGTGACCGTCATCTCCTGTGATAGAATTGCTGATGCCATATCGAAATCAGGGGCCCGAAGCTGGAGGACAGCAGGAATGAAGAATGGGAATTTCCATCCATATGCGTGTGTTGCCGTCATCGGGTGGTCGATGGCGTATGTTTACACCCGCATCGCTTTGCAGCATTTTTCGGCGTACTCGCTGGGGTTTCTGCGCTACCTCATCTCCTCCGGCGGGCTCGCGCTCGCCGTCGCGCTCCTCAAAACCGAGACTCCGAAGAAAAAGGATCTCGGGCTGTTCGCGGCCTCGGGAGCCGTCGGGTTTTCCCTGTACGTGATCGTGTTCAACATCGGTTCCGCGACCGTGACCGGCGCCACCGGAAGCGTCATCGTGTCCACCGCGCCGGTCGTGACGGCCCTGCTCGCGCGCGTCATTTACGACGAGAGGCTGAGGGCGCTTCAATGGATCGCCATCGTGATCGAGTTCGTCGGGGTCCTGATCCTCACCCTCGGCAACGGGACCTTCACGGTCAACATGGGCGTCCTGTGGCTGTCGCTGGCCGCTCTGCTGCTGGGCTCCTACAACCTGCTCCAGCGCAGACTGACCCGATCGTACACGGCCTTCCAGGCGTCCGCCTTCAGCATTTTCGCGGGGACCCTCATGCTCGCGGTATTCATTCCGTCATCGATCAGGGAGATGCCGGGGGTCACGCTCTCTCAGTTCGGCGCGCTCGTCATGCTCGGCGTTTTTCCCGGCGCCGTCGCCTACGTGGCGTGGTCGAAGGCGCTGGAGAGAGCGGACAACACGTCGTCCGTGAGCAACTACATGTTTCTCACGCCCTTTCTGGCGGCGCTGCTGGGTTTTCTCCTCGCGAAAGAGGTTCCGGACTCCTCGACTTTGCTCGGGGGCACGGTCGTTCTGACGGGGGTGCTGCTGTTCAACCTCGGGAAAAGCGGCCTGGGTTCGGGCATTATCCGGCAGGACCGGCGGGCTCAGGCTCCGGCGGAACGCTGACGGGAGGGATCGACGTGGACGAACAGTACAGTGTTCCGAGTTATTCGGGGGTTCTGAGCAAACTGGACGAGCTGGGCATCGCTTACGAGGCAGAGCGGCATCCGGCGGTTTTCACGATCGAAGAAATGGACGCGCTCGGCATCTGCGGGCGGGGAGACGTCGCGAAGACCCTGTTTCTGCGCGACTCCGGCGGTAAACGTCATTTCCTCGTGATGCTGCAAAAGGATAAAACGGCCGACCTGCAGGCCCTTCGCGCGCAACTCGGCTGTTCCCGGCTTTCCTTCGCGTCCGCGGAGCGCCTCGACCGTTGCATGAAGCTCACGAAGGGCTCGGTCTCCCCTCTCGGGATCCTGAATGACGCGCAGCGGGCCGTCGAAGTCGTCGTCGATCGCGACCTGACGGAAAAAACGCGCCTCGGCGTTCACCCGAACGACAACACCGCGACCGTCTGGCTCTCCTTCGCCGACCTGAAAAAAATCATCGAACACAACGGCAACGCCCTCCGGATTATCGACCTGCCGAAATGACGACCCCACCAGGCGCTCCCTCCGCGAAGAGCGCGTTTTTTATTTTTTACGCTTTTTTCAGCAGCTTCCAGGCCATGCCGGACAGCAGCAGGGCGCCCAGCAGCAGCAGGCCCCAGACGACGTAACGCTGCCACGCGCCGCCGGAGTGACCTTCGAGTTCAGCTTCCGGAACGGAGAAGACCGCGGCCAGGCTGACGGACGCGCCGAGTTCCGATTCCGCTGCGGGCGCGAACTGTCCGTTCCCGGTAAGAGAGGCGTTCTGCAAATTCAGGTTCTCGCGGGAGCTTCCAAATGCCAGAATATACGGGGCCCGTCCCTGAGCCAGAAAGCAGACCTCGGAGGCGCGCCAGAAGATCGCTATTTTTGGGGGTGGTCCGGAGAACGTCCTGTCGAAGTCGACGCGCCAGTATCGGTCCTCCCGCATATCCACGGCGACAGAGGCGTTTGTCCGCACGGGCGAGGCGGACTCCCGAATCATGGACAGCTCCATCGTTCCCGCCGGACGCCAGGGAGCGTTCACGTCGGGACGGGAGCCGATGCGAACCCGATAGAGACCCGGATTCCGCAGAACGAAGTTGACCTTCGACACGGGAAACGCCCCCGGCAGTACGTACTCCGCGGACTTTCCGTCGTCGGCGACCTTTCCCTCGAATACGGCGCGTTCCTCCTGGATCAGGGTGCTTCGGGACACGCAGGAGTAATGGACCTCCCGGAGCTCGAACGCGGTGTCCACGCCGTCGATTTTCAGCAGGAGGTAGCGGTCCGGCGCGTTCGGCAGGTCGATGCCGGTATTTTCCAGGCGCGCGTCTCCGTTCCGAAGCCGGACCAACGGCGCGTCTTTCAGAATCGACGTCCAGTCGCGCAGGTTCGTTCCTCGAAAAACGGTCACTCCGGCCTTCAGATCCCCACCTCCGGCAACGGAGAGCTGCAGCCGGTGGGAGTCGGTGTTCCCGGTCGCCTCCGAAAGAGAAGAAAAGTCCAGAAGGTAGCGCCGGGACGAAGCGCCGCGCGGTGCGGCCTCCGATCTGCCTCGGACCTCCACGACGTTTCCCGTCGCGCCCGTTCGGACGTAGATGTCCGCGAAATCGCCCTCCCTGCCCTCCGGCCCCGGAGGAAGCTCGAAAAGGGGGACGGACAGGTTCGACGCGGAGGCGTCCCGGACGGGAGACAGCGGCCGCACGATAAACGGGACGACCTCCCCGTCCGCGTTGAACACGGCAAGATCCCGATTCTGCGACCGTACCAGCCCCTCGTATACGGGCCTCTGAATCGGCAGCCTGTAAAGAGCGCCCTCCAGCGTCGTCTTTAATTCGTTAGCATGGGCGAAGTCCTTCGGGCCGACCTTTTCGGAATCCGTCGCCGCCGTTCCGGACAGGCACGGCATCGATAAAAACGCTATTACGATTGATAAAATCAGACTTTTTTTGATTTGGTGTCCGTCGTATTCTCGATTTCCGTTTCCTTCAATTTTACTCTCCCTTTTCGCTCTCTTTTTTTGCGGGCGGCAGAGGGGCGATCCATCCGATCAGCAAAAACAGCCCGCCCATTACCAGAAAGGCCAGAATACGCGTCAGCGTCGCAGCGAAGCCCCGACGCGGCGGCCAGGGGTGATTTACGGGCTTCGAAGGCGTCCGGGTCCCTTTCGCGCGCCTTCAGGAGGAACCCAGGTTCTTCCGGCCGCGAGACCTCCCCGCGGAGATCCTTTGAATACAGCTCCTCCGGATATTTGGCAGATTCGGCGAACTCGACGACCTGCTCCAAATCCGTCTCCTCTTCGCGCGCTTCCGTGGGAACCGGCGGGAAAGTCGACGTGTACTCCGACGCGGGAATCGATACGGAGGCCAACACAGACGCGGGCTCGGGGGCCGGTACGGGACCCGGCGCGGGACCCAGTGCTTTCAGACGCGCCATCAACTCCCCGATGCGTCTGTTCAGACGCTCCTCCACCGCTCCCACCCTGCTCAGAATGAAAAACGGGGCCACAAAAAGCCACAGGGCCGCCAGAATAATAAAAGGCACGCGCGCTCCCTCCCTTATTCTTTGGAATCGTGTCGTCGAAAAGCCCGCAGGGAACAAACATCATTATACCCCGCGCCCCCGCCCGGAGTGGGGAGAGCGCCGCAACGGGTTTTTTTCCCACCTCTTGACAGGCGATCCGTTAAATTTATAATTGTTGCATATACACCAAATGAGGAATTGCGATGGGCGACAAAAAAAAACGGACCGGCAGCTGTTACTGCATAAATCTCAGGAGGGCGAATACCGCTGTTACCGAGTACTACGACAGGGTGATGGCGTCATGCGGACTTACGGTAAGCCAGTTTTCCCTGCTGAATCACCTGATTAAACTGCGCGTTTGTTACGTGTCGGAGCTCGCCGTTCACGTCGGATTGGACAGGAGTACTGTCGTTCGCGGGCTGAAGCCGCTCTTTGAGGCGGGATACATAAAAGACGTATCGCAGCCCGAGAGCAGAAACAGGCAGTTGGAGGCGACGCCATCCGGCCTCGCGGTCAACGACAGGGCCTTCTCGCTCTGGCAAAAGGCACAAATGGGGATCGAAGAACGGATCGGTGCGGAAGGCGTCAAAACCCTTTCGAAGCTGCTGGAGGCGCTGGAGACGATTTAATTTTATATAAAAATCCGCAGGCGATGGACTCGGGGGGAGTTTGGCATGGTAAGCAAAATAAACGGCAACAGGGGCGGCTTCCTGAAACCGACGATTTTAGCGACTTTGACGCTGCTGGTTTCAACGGGTATCCGCAATACCGTCGGCCTTTTTGTCGATCCCCTGGTCCGGGGGACCGTCATGAGCCTCACGGACGTGAGCATGGCCTTGGCGATCGGGCAGTTCGTGTTCGGCTTTTTCCAGCCTTTGGGTGGCCTCCTTACGACAAAATATAAGACTTTCACGGTCCTGGTTTCCGGCGCGGCCTGCCTCGTCGCCGGGCTTCTGGGAATAAAATATGCGAATTCGTTCGTCGCGCTGGTGATCTGTTTTGGGTTGTTATCGCCCGCCGGCGCGGCCGCCAGCAGTTTTCCGATATTGATGGGCCATATTTCCGAATCCATCCCCGACGAGAAAAAATCGATATCCAGCGGTTTGATCAACGCGGGAGGTTCAGCGGGGCAATTTATTTTGGCTCCATTGATACAAATATGTATAAAATATTACGGTTACTATGGAGCCTGCGTCTTTTTGGCCGGCATGACAATACTCTCCCTCCTGCCGTCATGGTTTTTATGCCGACCCGGGAATGAAGTACGCTCAAAAGGGGATATCGGCGACGCTCGCGATGAAAGCACACAAAAAGGTGAACAAAAAGACCCCCGCGGCGATTTGAAAAAAGAAGTCGCGGTCGTTTTTCGCAAATCCAGTTACTGGATATTGCACGCCGGTTTTTTTGCCTGCGGCTTTCACGTAGCATTTCTCGCGACGCATCTGCCCGGTGAAACCGTTTTTTTCGGGTACGACGGTTCTTTTGCAGCCCTTTGTTTCTCAATCCTTGGAATCTGCAATATCGCGGGCTGTGTCGGGGTGGGAGCGCTGGGTAAATATTTCGAGCTGAAAAATATCCTTGTCGGTCTGTACGCGACGCGAGTGGTGTCGATAGTGATTTACCTGGCCGCGCCAAAGACGATGCTCACATTCATTCTGTTTGCCGCGATATCCGGGTCCACTTTCGGGTCGACCGTCCCTCCCACCGGCAACATAGCGGCCCGTCTGGTCCGGCCCAAATATCTGAGCACGCTTTTCGGCCTGATATTCGTGACGCATCAAATCGGTTCGTTTTTTGGGGCCTGGCTCGGCGGATTCATAATGGACAGTACCGGAAGTTTCACGTCCGTATGGGTGATCGACGCCTGCCTTTCGCTGTTCGCGGCGATAATCAGCCTTAAAATAAGCAAAACGCGCGAGGTCACGACCGTTTGATTTTTCGCGCTTCCCGACAACACGCCATATGGGCCATTCCGGCGGGACGTCCATCAGGAGCGAGATCGACCAGGCGAGGACGGGCTGCGTGGAGTCCTTCGAAATCGTCGTCACGCTCGATGGCCATTCTCAGCTCAAGCCGGAGCCACATATGGTTTCGCCCGGAAACAGCCAACAATAACATATGTCCCACAACAGCGCCTCTCAGCACTGCGGGGTATTCTCCTCAAATCTTATACTTCGGTAATCTCAGCTTCCCGTCTCGAGTCAGCTGTAGAGCTCCATCCTGTCATGCACAACCACGAGAGAGTTAAAATCCTCGATCTGCGGACGAGCCACGATGACGGGTTCCCGCACATGCTCATAATTGACGCTGGAGCGTCGAAGATCGACTCCCCGTTCCTTGTGGAGCGTGTATCCCTCGGTATGGACGATGGTATTCGTCGTAACGACACGCATCCCTCTCACCTCCTGTCGAATACGAATAAAATTTCCACTGCATGCGAGTATTTTACATTTCAATGGGCATTTGTGTAAAGAGCACGACGGTCAGGCGGTGAATCGCGGTGGCGAGAGGCCGCTCTTCGCCAGCTGCGCGATTCCGACCCGACAGGCCCGCCGGTCCTCCGAAACTATGGACATTCCGGCCCTGCTGTCCTACAATCCGACTGACCCCTTATCATGATAAGAATGATAAGGTAACACTCCGGGGGAAACCTGAGGAAGCGAGGGGGACGGCAGGAAATGAAGAAGATTGACGCTCATGCCCATGTCGGATATTTTGGATCCTGGTGCGACGTTGGCCTGACGGCGCGGGAAATGGTTGACGCCATGAAGGCTTATGACATCGAAAAAAGCATCATCAGCTACCCGGACGTCAACGTCACGCTGGCGGCGCTGACGGAGTATCCCGACCGGTTCGCCGGCCTGCCCTGGATGGACCCGAACAGGGAAGGGGCGGCGGCGGACTTCGCCGCTCTGGCGGACCGGCACAAACTGTCCGGCCTGAAGCTGCACCCGCTCTTCAACGCCTACACGGCCAACGATCCCGTCGTTTTCCCCCTGATCGAGGAGGCCCGAAAGCGAAATCTGCCGGTATTCATCCACTCGGGACATCCGCCCTTTTCGCTGCCCTGGAGCATCGGACAGCTGGCGGAGGAGTTTCCGGACGTGCGCATCGTGATGGTTCACATGGGACACGGGCACGGCATTTACATTCAGGCCGCCATCGACGTCGCCGCCAAACACGACAATATCTGGCTGGAAAACTCGGGCATGCCCATGCACACGAAGATCAGGGAGGCGTACAATCGCGTGGGCGGCGGACGCCTCTTCTGGGGAAGCGACGCCCCATTTCACCATTACGCCGTGGAGATTTTGCGCACCGAGGTCAGCGGCCTCTCCGAATCGCAGCTGGAGGACGTTTTTTACAACAACATCAGAAAATTCATGGGCTGGTAAGGCGCGGCAGGCCCGAAAACGCAAAGGCCGACGCGACCGATTTGCCCGCAAAGGAGATATTGAAAATGAAGGATTTTATGGAACTTTGTCTGAATCGTCAGAGCTGCAGGAATTTCACACCCCGCCCCGTAGAGCGTGAGAAGCTCGTGCGCTGCGTGGAGGCGGGACGTCTGGCGCCGTCCGGATGCAACGGACAGCCCTGGAGCTTCGTGGTCGTCGACAACCCCAAAGTCGTTCCCGAGGTCGCTAAATGTGGGCAACCCTTGGACAGCAACGGTTTTCTCGCAAATGCGGGGGCGTTCATCATCGTGCTGGAGGAACACGCGGTTCTCATGCCCAGGCTGCGGACCATGCTGGACAGCCAGTTTTTCGCGAAGGGGGATATCGGCGCGGCGACCGTCTGCGTCTGCCTCGAAGCGGCGGACCAGGGCCTTGGAACCTGCATCATCGGGCTCTATGACAGAGAAAACCTGAGCCGGCTGCTCGGCCTCCCGCTGGAAAAACAGTTCGGCGCGCTCATCGCCGTGGGATACCCGGCAGAAGAGACGATTCGCCCAAAAACCCGCAAACCCCTCGAAGAAATCGTGAAATATATCTGAACGGTTGACAACTAAAATATTTCGTAAGCGTTTAAGGCTTCTTCCTGGCAGGAAGGTGAGGAGGCCGGGGAGTGAGGGAGCCCCAAGTGAAGCCGATGGCCCCATTGTATCGCGTTTTCTCAGATAAACGGGATCATCTCCCGGACGGAGTCGAACGCGAGGTGCGGCTGCACTTCGCAGCGGGCGGCTTCGTCCGCGGTGCTTTCGCCGCTCAACACGCAGACGCTCAGCAGGCCGTTGTTCACCCCGGCGGGGATGTCGGTGTAGAGCCTGTCTCCCACCATTGCGGCGTGTTCCTTCCCGGCCCCGGCCAGTTTCAGAGCGTACTCGACGATGCCGCCGTTCGGCTTGCCGATCACGCGGTCGGGTCTGCGGCCGGTCGACGCCTCCACACAGGCGAGGAGCGACCCCACGTCCGGGATAAACCCCGTCTTTGTCGGGCAGTTGAGGTCGGGGTGAGTCGCGACGAAAGGCCTGCCGCCGCGCACGAAATCGCACAGCCGAACCAGCTTTTTGTAGTCGAAACCGGTGTCGAACGCAAGGACCACCACGTCGGGATCCCGGTCGTCCAGCGTCACGCCGCGTTTTTCAAAATCCTCCATCAGGCTCGGGTTCCCCATCAGAAAAACCCTTCTACCCGGCATCTCCCTCAGCAGAAAATCCAGTGTGGCGTCGCCGGAGGTCACGAGCTGCCACGGCTCGATAAGGAGCCCCATTTTCGCCAGCTTCTCGATATAGACCCCATTGCCCGCGGACGAGTTGTTGGTCAGAAAAACAAATTTTTTTCCCCTCCGCCGGATATGTTCCAGAAAGTCCGGCGCGCCGTCGATCCACCGATCCTCGAGGTACACCGTCCCGTCCATGTCCAGGAGAAAGCACCGCGTTTTCATGAGCAACCCGTCAGGATCCTCGTTCCGCTTCCATTTC
>JAITPZ010000001.1 GCA_031289165.1 Synergistaceae bacterium | reverse complement strand
GGGTACAGCGCGGCCACCGTTTCCATGTTGTGGCTGATCACGTCGGGGGCTGAGTCGGCGACTGCCTTCAGCGCGGCCTCATCCCCCTGGAAATCAGGAATCAGGACCTCGACGGCCGTTTGGGGACTGTGTTTCCGCAGGGCGCCCACCGTATGGGCGAAATGCGCCGCGCCGCCGTCCGGCAGGTCGTCCCGTGTTACAGAGGTGATCACGACGTAACGAAGTTCCAGTTTCGCCACCGCCCGCGCAACGCGCTCCGGTTCCTGCGGGTCCACCGCTTGGGGCGGTCCGCTGCGTACATTGCAGAACCGGCAGTTACGCGTACACTGTGTGCCCAGTATCATAAACGTAGCTGTTTTGTGAGCAAAACACTCCAGATAGTTGGGACAGAGCGCCTCCCGGCATACCGTGTTCAGGCGGAACTCCTCCAATATTTTTTCCACCACCTCCTGATTGGGGTCGGCTACCAATGTTTTACGCAACCATTCCGGTTTTCCGATCATTCGACAGGCTCCTGAAATTTAAAATAAAGGTAAATGCTCTGAGGCTCCGCCTCAGACTCCGCCAAAGGGCCAACGACCCTTTGGAATCCCATTTGCAACCGGTCAACAACAGGCGTTACTCGAACAGACAGCACAGAAGCTGTTCTTTCGTGATGCTTCCGAGACAGTGCGTCAGATCCATCCCTTCGAGCGCCTCTCTCAGGGCTTCAGGACGCCATGGTTTCGACTCCAGGCGCTCCTCCAGAGCGCGAACGGATGTAACGCTCAAAAAATCTCCCCGTATCCTGCAGGATTTCACCTGCCCCTCACTGATGTCCAGAAATGCCTCGACTCCACCCATGGGAAAACGCTTCCGGTTGTGAAATGAAAAATGTGGGGCTCTGTCGAAGGTCCAGTCGGAAGATGCGTATTTTTCGTCCCGAATTTTTCCGATTTGAACGACGTCCTGCGTCGTCAGCTTATACTCCCGCAGATCGAGCGTTTCAAAGAGTTTTTGCCTCAGGTTGTTCCAAAATTCACGGATCGAAGGTCGTCCTTCCATATAAAACGCCAGATTCGTAACGCGACTTCGTGCGGAACGCAGTGCTTTGGTTTGAATTTTCTCCTCATCCGGCCGCAGCACCCGCGAGAGCGTCTCCAGATCCGTATTGTACAGCAGTGAGCCATGGGTGCAGAGACGATTTTGCCGAAGATACTGCGCCAGGCCGGAGACTTTTTTCCCCTCGACCAGGATGTCATTGCGCCCCTCCAACCGGGCCGGAATGCCCATTCCGTTCAGCGCCTGCACTATTGGACTGGCGACGAAAAGTTCTTCCATCCGCTTCATGTCATCTCCTTCACGATATGGCAGTATAACCGTGTAGAACAGAGTTCCCAGGTCAGTAAAAATGGTCCCGCCGCCGCTGGAACGGCGCACGACCTGGACACCTGTCCGCTCTGCCGCCCGGAGGTCGATCTCCGCGTTCGCGATCTGATGCGGCCGAGCATAGCGCTTCTGTCGGTCTGCCAGAGCATCCATACCGATTTACCGCAAAAGTGCCACATGCAATATTCCTCTGCGGCAAAGTGGAACGCCGCATCGGTGGATTCAGGTTCGATATACAGCAGAGTCGCGTCCTCCCCTCACAGAGATCATCACCCCGGCCCCTGAACTTCACGCGAAAAATTTATCCGTGTAGACGTACAGGGCAGGCGATCCTCCGGTGTGAAGGAACAGGAGATTTTTCGCCCCGGCGAAATAACCTTTTTTGATCAGGTCGATCATTCCGGCCATCGCCTTTCCCGTGTAGACGGGGTCGAGAAGAATGGCCTCGGTGCGAGCGACAAGCTTCACGGCCTCGATCATTCCCTCTGTGGGGCGGGAGTACCCCTCGCCGATGTAGTCGTCGAAAACGATGACGTCCTTCCGCGCCAGGGGCGTTTCGATACCGAGCTTTCCGAAAAGTTTTTGAGTCAGGTCGAGGACGGCATCGGTCTGAGGCTCCTTTTTCCGGTTGATGCCAATGCCCACGACGGGAATGCGGGCATTGTTTCCAACGATCCCCGTCAGCGTCCCGGCGTGGGTTCCCGTGCTTCCGCTGGTGAGGACGATGCCGTCGAAACTCACAGCCAGCTCGAAGGACTGCTGCAGGATTTCCTGGGCGCAGGCGACGTAACCCAGCGCGCCCGTCTCGTTGCTGCCGCCGCCGGGAATGATATAGGGTTTGCGCCCCTTCGACGTCAGTTCGTCCGCCACGCGCTGCACCGCCGCCGCCACGTCGCTGCCCCCGTCCACCACATGGACGTCCTCGACGCCCAGAAGCTCGAACAGAAAATTGTTGCCCCCCGCGTGTCTGTCGTAGCTGTTCGGAACGCGCTGTTCGAGGACGAGCTGACAATGGAGTCCCTCTTTGGCAGCCGCGGCGACGGTCAGCCGACAGTGGTTCGACTGCACGGCTCCACAGGTTACCACGGTGTCGGCGCCGCGTTCCAGCGCGTCGGCTATCAAAAATTCCAGCTTGCGGGTCTTGTTTCCGCCCCCGGCCAGCCCCAGCAGGTCATCGCGCTTCACGTAGATCGCCGGGCCGCCCAACGCGGCGGAAAGCCGGGGCAATTCCTCAATGGGGGTTTGATAAGGGGTGTAACGGCGGCGCGGATATCTGCTCAGATTCATTGCAACCTCTCCTTCACATCACATGATTTATGAAAATTCTGCGGAATACCGCAGCCGAAGACAATCCGCCGGTCTTGACAACCTTCATAGAGAAGCTTATAGTTAATACTAGTAATTATATCAGAATACTATGTGAATGCGAGACAGGAAGAAAATATGGGATTGAATTGGAAATTTATCGCGGAGGTGATACCGATCTACCAAAGCGCGATCTTTCTCACCATAAGGGTAGCGGCTGTCGGGATTTTATTTTCCGTCCTGACGGGTGTGATTTGCAGTCTGGTTTTATACTACAGAGTAAAAGGCCTCAGCGGGCCTATAAAGGGTTACATTGAACTGTCGAGGAACACGCCGCTGGTTATTCAGTTGTTTTTTCTTTATTACGGGCTTCCGAAACTTGGAATTATGCTTTCCAACGAAACCTGCGCCGTTTGGGGCCTGACGTTTCTGGGAGGAGGATATATGGCCGAGAGTTTTCGGAGCGGCCTGGAGGCGGTGAGCCGGGTACAGCTGGAACTGGGACTCAGCATGGGGTTAAACACGTCTCAGATGATCCGGTTCGTTATCTTTCCTCAGGCGCTTTCGGTTTCCATGCCATCGCTGGCGGCAAACTGCATCTTTCTGATTAAGGAAACCTCGTTGGTCAGCATCGTGGCTCTGCGAGATCTCATGTCCGTCACGAAAGAACTCATCGGCATGTATTACAACACGGTGGAATCGCTGCTGCTCCTGGTGGTCTGCTATTTGTTGCTACTGCTCCCCATTTCCTTTTTACTTACCTTTGCAGAAAGGAAACTGCGTTATGCCGAGTTTGGGATTTGATGTGCTGCTCTCCGTCAACAACCTAAGACGCCTGCTGGTAGGATTGACCGGTACGCTGGAAATTGCGCTCGTCTCCGTGGCGATCAGTATAGTTTTGGG
>JAITPZ010000211.1 GCA_031289165.1 Synergistaceae bacterium | reverse complement strand
TAAATTATAACCTATGTAATCTATTGAATCCTGATTAAATCAATGTTTCTCACATAGGTTAAATACCCCAGCGGGAATTTAGGTTATAAACTACGGGGTGAGTCGCCTTTCGTGCGTCTTTCATCCAGGTTTCAAGTTTTTGCATTTCCACCGGCAAGTCCTGGCTTTGTGGAATATCGGGATTGTGTTCCGATCCGCTTATAAACACCTGTTGCTTTCTCAGGGTTCCGGCGTTCTCCGCGTCGATCTTCGTATAAAACAGCCGGTGCATTTTGCAGATATCATCGACCGATATGAAGTCGTTTTGAATCAGGGAAAACATATAGTCACAGGCCATGCCATGCCCCGCGGCTTCAAAAATGTCTCTGAGCGGCTTTCCTCCGACGGTCAACCCATCCTCCAGAATGATCTTCGTCTCCGAGATCGTCAGCGAATTGCCTTCCAGCACGTTGGAGGTAAAGGCCAAATCCACGCGATAAAACTTCTGAAGCTCCTTTAACAAAGCCGGATCTTGAAAAGGGTGTTTTATCGATTTTCGTTTTGCAGAGATCAATTCTGTCGAGCATTTTATGATCCTTTGCGTTTAAAGATTTTTCATATCGCGTTTAGCATATAGTGGTTTAACTTAAGTTTACTATAAGAGGCTAAAAGTTTTCCTCGACAGTGAGCCGTTTTCAGCTATTCTAACTTCAGGCTTTTTACTTGAATTCACTATATACGCGGTGTTGGGCTCTGCAGTTTTCAAAGCGCCGTCCACCGAAAAAACCACGCCGGAATGAAGCGGGGCAGAGCGACAAAGACGGCTCTTGAGCGTTGGGGCCGTCTTTGTCGCTGGCTATTTGCCGATCTGGGCTTCCACCCTGGGGATGAATGCTTCCACCTCGGGATTTTTGTAAAATTTCAGGCTTTCCCGGTACCGTGTCAGAGCGTCGTCGTATTTTTTGTTTCTGTAAAAAGCGTTGCCTTCGTGCACCAGTTTGTTTGCCTTTTCCATGTTGTTCAGAGCGAGCTCCAACTGGTCGGCGAACTCCTTCAGCTGCTGGCTTTGGCTGAATTTATAGCTTTCTCTGTATCGGGTCAGGGCCTCCCTGTATTTTTTTCCCCTGTAGAAGGTGTTGCCCTCCCGGAAAAGGGCGTCGGCCTGGACGAGGTCGCGGGAGGAGCCGTCCGAGGAGATGAGGTCGCCGCTCGTTTCCGCGTAAAACTCGCTGGGGAAGGTTTCCGTCGTCCCGACCGGAACGATGTCGTCGGATGGCGGCGCGACCGGCGTCGGGGTCAGGATCAGCTCGAGCTTCCGTATTTTCTCGATCAGGGTCTCGTCGTCGGGGGTTTTCGCCAGGGCGATCCTGTAGCGTTTCAGTGCCTCGTCCGGGTTCTTCTGCGTCAGAAGGGTATCTCCTTCTTTGGTCAGAGCTTTAGCCTCGGCGGCGTCGGCCTTTTTCGTGTAGGCGTCGGCCGTTTCGTTGAATGCGTATTTCAGGCTTTCCCTGTACTTCGCGAGGGCCTCGGCATTTCTCTTACGTTTGATCAGAGCCTCGGCCTCCCTTCGGAGTTTCGAGGCCTCGGCCTGAGCGATGCGGTTCTCCTCGGCGCGTACGATTTTTTCCACGTCGTCGTCCTGCCAGACGCGCAGGCTTTCTCTGTATTTTTCAAGAGCCTCGGTCGTCTTTTTCCCCTTCATGAGGGCGTCGGCCTCGGCGCGGAGAACGACGGCCCTCTCGCGCGCGACCTTTTCATCCTCGGCTTTTTCCCGCAGAAGGCCCATCCACGCCTCCAACCAGGGGTCGGGGAAAAGGGCCAGGCTCTCCGCGTACAGTTCCAGCGCGTTAATGTAGCGTTTCCCCTCGGCCAGGGCGTTGCCCTTCATGCGCAGGTCGCCGGCCTCCCGGAGTCGTGCCCGTTCCTCCTCGAGCTCCCGCGTCAACCGCGCGGCGTCCCGGCTGACGACGTCGTTGTCCTCTATCAAAAGGCTGTCCTGCAGGCGAAGCAGCGCCTCGACGGTGCGCCCGCGCTGCAAAAACGCCTCGCCCTCCGAGCGCAGTCGCGCCGCCAGGGTCGCGTTCAGACGCGCCCTTTCATCGGCCTCCCGCAGGGCGCGCTTCATCTCCGGCGTCATCGATCCGGGGACCAGCGCGTCGGCCTCCAGCGCCCTGTTTGCCGCCTCGTCGGCCCTGCCGGCGGACAGGAGCCACGAGCTGTCCGAGAGAAGGCGCGCGGCGCGCTCCATTTTCTCCAGGTCCTCCCGCATTTTTGTCAGGCCGAGCGCCAGTTCGGGGTCGCCGGGATCGAGCAGGCAGGCCGCCGCTGCCGTCTCCAGAGCCTGGAGGCACTTTCCCTCGTCCCACAGTCTTTTGGCCGTCTGCCGTTCGCTCCACGCCTTCGCGCGCCGGGCGTCGCGGGCGACCTCGTTTTTATCCAGCATGACGGGCAGGCTGAGAGCGGCCTCGCCGAGGACAATGCCGCGGGAATCCCGCGCGGCGGCGCTCAGTTTCATCGTTCCCGGCAGAAGGCGGCGAGCCGTGGCCGTGCGGTCGCCCGACGAGAGAACGACGGAGTCCGGGTCCACGCTCCAGGTCCACGAGACCGGGCCGTCCGGAAGGGGGGAGATCTCCGCCCTTATCCCGATGTCCGTTCCCGTGGGAAATTCATGGACGTCCACCAGGCGTTTCAGGGTCTCGTCCCAGAGTTGCGCGTTTTTTGTCGCCTCGTTCGCGGCGAGGGAGACGGAGTGGGGCTCCGTGATCAGGGAAAGGCTGCGGGTCATGAACTCCCGGTCAGTTCCCTCCCGCGTGACGGAGAGCGTCACTGTGACCGGGCGGTCGGCGGCGGGATAAAAGGAGTAGGTTCGTCCGTCCTTCCCGGGGTTGCCGTTTCGTACGGCGCCCTCGACGCTCCAGCGATATCGCGCGCCTTCAGCGCCGCCGCTGTCGATGCGAACGATCGTGCGCTGTCCCCTGCGGGGAACGGGCGGGACGACCCGCAGCACCGGCGGGTTCAGCTCCAAGTTATCGGCCCAAGCCGCCTCGGTTCTGGCCTTTTGAACCTTTGAGAGAAGCTGCGCCGCCTCGTCGCCCGACGCGAGCGCCAGAGAGGCGCGCAGCTTTTCCTCCGCGACGTCGAGCTTCGATTCCCTTTCAAGGATCACGGCCTCGTCGTAAAGTTCCGCCGCGCGCGCGACGGTTCCGATATCCTCGCTGACCAGTCCGCGGAGGGTCTGGATGGATCGGGCGACGTCGTTGTCGTTCCAGACGCTGTTGCTCTCGATAAAGAGGTCGAGGGATCTCTCCAGATTTCCCTCCGCCTGGGCCTGGCGGGCCTGAACGGCCAGCTCGGCAGCCCGGGCTGTTTTCCCGTCTCGCGTCTCGATCAGCTTTTCGAGGCGCTGGATCATTATGGAAAGGTCGCCCCCGGCGAACGCCTCCCGGCCCCTGCGGGCGACGGGCAGGGCCTCGTCGAGTCGGCCCTGCTTTTCGAGGGTGAACGCCCGCTCGTAAAGCTCCTTCGCCTCGAGGATTCGTTGGTTGCGCGTTTCGATACGCCGGGCGAGGACCGTCATTCTGTCCCTGACATCGGCCTCCAAGCGCACGGCCTGCGCACGGCGGTATCGGTCCATGGCCTCTTCCAGGCGCTCCTCGGCCTCCAGGCGCTCCGCTTCCTCCACCAGGAGCGCGACCTGCGCGACCTGCGCCTGGAGGCGGGCGATGTGGGTACGGACCCGGCTCATCGAAGACTCGGCCGTGTCGGGCCAAGTCTCGGCCGCCTGCTGATATTTTGCCAGGGCCTGCTCCAGAATTTCGACGCTTCCCTGATCCTCGAGTCCGCGCATTTCCAGCGTCGCGGCCTCGGTGGAGAGTCGGCTCGCCTCGTTTCTGCGGTTCTGCTGAGTCCGGAGCGCGGACCGGATACGCTCCACTTCGGCGGCCGTCTCCGGAAGGACAAAAGTCTCCCGGGATTCCGACATTTTGGCCAGGGCGTTTTCGAGGTCTCCCTGTACTTCGAGGGCCAGTGCGATTTCGCGCGCCATTTTAGCCTCGTCTATTTTTCTTCGCAGGGCCCTGAGGCGCGCCTCGGCGTCGAGACGCGCGGCGCGAACCGCGGGGTTGGGGAAGAGTCTCAGGCTTTCCTCATATTTAGCGACGGCCTCCTCGAAGTTACCCCTCTCCATCGCGGCGGCGGCTTCCTCGGCGAGCGCCCCCGCCTTATCCCTGCGCTCCCTTTCCGTGTGCAGAATGGCCTCGAGTTCCGCGATGCTCTGCTCCGCCATAGGGTCGGCCCGCAGGGTCTGCGCCTGTCGATACTGCATGAGGGCCTCTTCCTGTCTGCCGTCCCGCCACAGCGTCGCCGCGGCGGAACTCAGCGCCCGCGCGCTGAGGGCGTTGTTCCTCTCGCGGGCGAAACGCTCCAGATCGTCACGCAACGCGTCGTTGCTCAACCCGGCCCCGATCAGCTCCTCCGCAGCCAGTCGGGCCTGAATCAGGGCACTCTCGGCCTCGCCCCCCTCACGCAGCGCAAAGGCCGCCTCCCAGCGTTTCCAGCCGTTTTGCAGTCGAACGCCGCGATCCAGTTCCTCGGAGGAGATGCTCACGTCGAAGCTCACCCGGGCGTTCCCCAGCTCGAGGCCCTCTCCGTCGACCAGCCTGAGGGAGACGAGAGAGGTTCCCGTCGTGACGCGACGGGCGACGGCACGGTTTTTCGTCCGCGAATCGAGAACGGTATCCTCGTCGGATGACCATACATAGCGCACGTCATCCGCGGGACGGGGCTTCGGGATGGCCTCCAGCCCGACTGCGCTGTTCACCGCCCGGTCTTCGCTTTCCCTCATGCTTTTCGACGCGTCGTCCCAGAGCAGGATTTTTGCGTCCGCCGGGTTCGAAATACGAATTTCGAGGGACCAGACCCGCGGCGTGACGGAGAGGGACGCCGTCGTGAGGTCTCCTCCCCCGACGCGGTCCCAGAGAGTCGCCGAAATCGTCGCGGGATCCCTTCCCGCCCTCCAGGCCACCTCGGTGTCGGAGAGGGGTCTGAGGTTGGCCGCGTCTCCCTTCCAGCTCCAGTGAATACCCTGCAGGGCGGCGTCGAATCCTGGAACGTCAGCCGTTATAACCACGGTCTCTCCGCGGAAGGGCTGATCGGGAGAGGCGACGAGGGCGATCGGAAGGTTTCTCCCGTTACCGGTCTCGATCGCCTCACCCTCCGCGGCGATGGAGGGACCTGGAGACGCGAAAGCCAACAGGAGGGCGAACAGGAAAAGAAGAGGCAGGGGGAGGGGTGGGTGGGAATTTTCCACTCTCGTTTTTGCGTATGAAATTATTTTTGTGGATGAAGGCATCGCTTTTTCTGTCCTTTTCATGTCGTCGAATTTCCTTTCGAATACCCCTCGGATTTTTTCAGGTTCCCGTCAGAGTGCAGACCTCAGGGCGAGAACTTCGGAGTGAAGGCTTCGCTGAAGCGAAAAAACAGGTGCGGCGGGGAAAAGTGTCCGAGGACTACCGGGGAGCGTTCCGCGAGGGGGCCATGCCGAAAAGGGTCAGCGTTCCCGTTTCGTCCCATCGGAGCAACAACGTCATGGGATCTCTGATCTGCACGCTGGTGCGCAGGGAGCGCAGGTTCGTTCCGGGAGAGTCCAGAATATAAAAGGTAAAACGAGACCTGTCCATCGTTCGAAACTCCTCCCTCAGCGCGACGAAATCGGCGGGAAGGGAAACGATCTCCGTCCCCGCTCGAAGAATGGGTTCCCACGTTCCGCGATCGGACTCGGAAAGCATGTTCAAAAACAGAACTCCGAGGGGCTCGGGCGCGTTTTCGCCGGACGGGGAGGGGGAGGTCTTTACAACGGGAGAAGCGGAGGAGTTCGGGGAAACGGCGGGAACGTTTTTTTCCCGTTTTTCCCGGGGCACTTTTTTGCCCGTCGCCTTCGCCGAGGCTTTGGGTTCCCCCTGCGAAGCCTTCTTTTTCCCTGCGACGGAGGGCTCCGGTGAGGAAACGGAATTGGAAGAGGGGGTGGTCGCCTCCGAAGAAAGAGAGGTTGCCTCCGTTTCGAGGGGTTCCAGGCGCACCTTGCCCGTTCTCAGATAGTCCTTCAGGCTGGGCCTCATCCTTTTAGTCATGAATATCACACCTTCTGAGGAATTCAATGGCGACCCCGCCGTAATCCCGGGCGCCGTTGCTCGAGGGGTCGTAGGCAAAGACGGAGACGCCGAGGCTTCCGGCCTCCGTCAGGCTGACGTTTTGCCGAATGTAGGTATCGAAAAGCAGGGGGCCGAAAAAGCTGCGTACCTCCCTCGCGACCTCGCGGCATATAAAAACGCTCGGGTTGTGACGGGTAAGCAGCACCCCGAGGAGCGACAGGTCCGGGTTCAGGCGCTCTTTGAAAAGAGGGACGGCCTGATTCAGCAGACGCAGCCCCTCCAGGCTGTAAAAGCCTCCGTCAAGGGGGATGAGAAGCCGTTCGCAGGCCGCCAGAACATTGCGCGTGAAAATTCCGAGCTGGGGAGGGCTGTCGAAAAAGATAAAATCGTAACGGTCCGGCGCAAGGCGACCAAGCGCCTCCTTCAGCAGGGTGTCCCGTCCAATCTGCCCTTCGGGGTGCAACTCCACCATCACCAGGTCAAGCGTCCCAGGAACGATATCGACGCCCTCTTTTTGCACCACGATCTCGTCCCAGGAGGCCGCTCCGGTCAGGAAATCCACGATATGGAGCTGATCTTCCGCGACCTCTATGCCGAAGCTGATGCTCAGGTTACTCTGGGGGTCCATGTCCATGACCGCCACGCGCTTGCCCATCTCCGCAAGGGCCACGGCCAGATTCTGACACGCCGTGGTCTTGCCCACTCCGCCCTTCAGATTGCAGAACCCGACGGTTATCAAAAAAATCTCCTCCTCAGAAAGACGGATACGGGCGGAGAACGGAGCGAAACGGCAGCGAAAAGCGCCCTGTCCGAGGTGCCCGTTTCGCTCCGGGCTTCCCTACCTGATCGCGTTGGCCGTGGGGATGATATCGGCGCTTTGAAGAGTGTTTTCGATGTGCCTCATGAAATTTTCCACCTCGGCGTTGCTGTGAACGGCGAGGCTCTCCTTATACTTCGTCAGCGCCTCGGGATATTTCCCCTCGTTGTAAAGGTTGTTCGCCTCCTTGATCAGCACGTTGGCCTGCAGGACGGCTTCATACTCCCGAAGCGAGGTCTCGACTCTG
>JAITPZ010000169.1 GCA_031289165.1 Synergistaceae bacterium | reverse complement strand
ACGTGCGCTACACCGCAGCGGTTCTCTCCGTGGTGGGCTCCCTCCTCATGTCGATTTTGTGCGTCATTTTGCTCCGCCTGAGCGCGGCCAAGATGCGCTCCGACGAGGAGAACCGGAGCAAATCCACCTTCCTGGCTAGAATGAGCCACGAAATTCGGACTCCTATGAACGCCATCATCGGCATGAGCGAACTGGCGCTGCGCTCCCAAGACGCGGCATCCATAGAAGAGTACGTCACCAACATCAAACAGGCCGGGTACAACTTACTCTCGATCATCAACGATATTCTGGATTTTTCCAAGATCGAGTCCGGCAACCTGGAGATCACCCCCGTCCCCTATCAACTGTCGTCCCTGCTCGCCGACGTGGTGAACGTGATGCGGGTGCGCATCCTCGAAAAACCGATTTACTTTGCTGTCCGCGCGGACGGACGCCTCCACAATCAAATGATCGGCGATGAGGCGCGCATCCGCCAGATTCTGCTCAACGTGCTTTCCAACGCCGTGAAATACACGCGCGAAGGTGATATCCTGCTCGCCATCGACGGCGTCGAAACGGGAGAGGCCGGCGAAGGAGAAACGCTCATGACGATTAGAGTCGCGGATAGTGGAATAGGCATTAAAAAGGGAGATCTGGACAACCTTTTCGGTGATTTCGTCCGACTCGACGCCACACGCAACCGGGGCGTCGAAGGGACGGGCCTGGGACTGGCTATCACTCGAAGCCTGTGCCGCGCCATGGGTGGGGACATCACCGTCACCAGCGTTTACGGCAGAGGTTCCGAGTTTGTCGTGACGCTGCCGCAAAAATTCGAGGGGAACGATCGTCTCGCGGTGGTGGAGCATCCCGGGGAAAAGAAGGTTCTTCTGTACGACGAACGGACGGTCTACGCTTCCTCCATTGAGGCGACGCTGCGGTCCCTCGGGGTAGGCGTGACTGCGGCGAAAACTCCCGAGGAATTTTTCGCGCAACTGGAGAAGGAAAAAAAGGAAGAGAAGAAGGAAAAATTTGCCTTCGGATGCCTTCGGGTCATGGAACGAGCCTTGAGTCTCATCGAGGACCTCGGCCTGCCGACGAAGCTCGTGCTGCTGGCGAATCTGGACGGGAACTCTTTCCAGAATGCTCTGACCCTCGCGATGCCGGCCTACTCCGTTCCCATAGCGAGCCTCCTGAACGGCGCGAGCGCGCTCGAAAGGAAGGAGACCCTCTCGGAAACTCGATTTATCGCGCCCAGGGCCAGAGTGCTGATTGTGGACGACAACCTGATCAACCTCCAGGTTGCCGAGGGGCTTCTCATGCCCTATGAGATGCAGATCGACACCTGCGAGAGCGGCCTCGAGGCTCTGGCGCTGGCGAAGGAGAATCAGTACGACCTGGTGTTCATGGATCACATGATGCCCGACATGGACGGCGTGGAGACCACGGGCCGCCTGCGCGGCATGAAGGAATGCCGCGACGTGCCCATCGTCGCTCTCACCGCCAACGCCATATCCGGCATGAAGGAAATGTTTCTGGAAAAAGGCATGAACGACTTTCTGTCAAAACCCATCGACCCCGCGGAAGTGGACTTGATCATGTGCAAATGGATTCCCAGGGACAAACAGATAAAATCCGACTGAAAGATCGGGCGAAAGCGAACCTGATCGGCCAGGAAACGAGCTCGCAACGCGGGCACGGAGCGTCCTTTCAGCACTGAGGCGGGTGCGCTTCCAGGGGGGACTCTCCTTTGCAGAACAAAAGGAAAACAGAAAGGGCTTACGAGATTATTCGTAAGCCTTTTCTGTTTCCCGATCAGCTTACCTCGGCGGGATTGAAGCGTCTATCCGAATACGAGGTTGGGCAGGAAAAGTACGATCTGCGGGAAGAATGTCAGCAGAAGCACGAGAACAAACAGCATGATGTAAAAGGGAACGGCCTCCCGGGCTGTCTCCTGCGGCGAGCAGCCCATGATCTCGGAGGTGGAGTAGAGCGCCACTCCGACGGGGGGCGTCATGATGCCGGCCGTCACCGTAGTCATCATCACGACGCCGAAATGCACCGGGTCGATGCCGATCCTCGTAATGACGGGGATGGACACCGGCGTCAGCAGCAGGGCGATGACTCCCGTTTCTATGAACATACCGACCATCACCAGGAGGACGATGATCAGGATCAGAAGCAGGTGTCGGTTTGTCGTGATGCCCAGCAACAGTTCGGCTATCGTCTGCGGGATTCTGCCGAACACGATGGCGTAGCCGAAGGTTCCGGAAAGGGCCAGAATGAGCATCAGCACCCCGACGTCCACCAGTGTCTGTTTCGCGGTCTCCCAGAATATTTTGAGGGTCATTTCCCTGTAGACCACCATGCCCGCGAACACGGCGTAGGCCGCTTTTTTACGCACAATGAGCGGAGGCGCCTCCTCAAAAAAATCTCTGTCCGAAAAAGTCTTGAGAATCCCCTCGGGGTTTTGTGTTATCATCGGACGCGCGAACTAGGAAGTGGGAGATATTGGGAGATATTGGCGAGGCGGGGACACGGAGGTATGCATATGGAAAACGCTGCTTTGGGAATTCTGATTATGGCCGCGGGAAAGGGAACTCGCATGAAAAGCGAGCTTCCGAAGGTATTGCTGCCCATTCTCGACAGGCCGATGCTGGGATATCTGCTGAGTACCGTTAAAAAGTATGTCCACCCGGAGGACGAGTCGGCGGATTCTCCTTCCGCCCGGGTCGCGGCTCTCGTTGGTTACGGGGGCGAGCGGGTGAGCGGGTATCTGAGGGCCTTTCCCTCCGTCGAAATCATCTGGCAGAAGGAACAGCTCGGTACCGGACACGCCGTTCAGACGGCCCGCCCCTGGTGGGAGAATTTTCAGAACGTCCTCGTTCTCAATGGAGACCTGCCCCTTCTTTCCGTCGAAAGCCTTCGCACCTTCGTCAGAGAGCATATGGAGGCGGGAGCGGCCTGTTCCCTCCTCACCTTCGAGACGAACTCTCCCGACGGCTACGGTCGCATTCTGCGCGCCGCGTACGGTAAAAAGGTATTCGTCGTGGAGCACAGGGATGCCACGCCCGAACAGCGTCGCGTCCGGGAGGTCAACGCGGGGTGTTATCTCTTCGACGTGAAGGGACTTTCCAGGGTGATCGACGAGCTCAGAAACGACAACGCGCAGGGGGAGTACTATCTTCCCGACGTCGTCTCCCTGATGAACGACGCGGGGATGGTGGTGCGGGCCACGGCCGTGGACGGGCGGGAAATGCTGGGGGTCAACACGCAGGCGGAGCTGGCCGCGATGGCGATGCGGGTGCGCGATTCTCTGATTCATGACTGGATGAGCAGGGGCGTTCGCGTGATGGATCCCTCTGCCGTATGGATTGGTCCCGGCGTCGTTCTCGAGCCGGAGGTCACCCTGATGCCGGGCGTTCAGATATGGGGAAACTCGCTGGTTGGCTCGGGCAGCGTCATCGGCCCATACTGTATACTGAAAAACGCGCGGCTTGGACGTCGGGTGGAACTGGTCGCCAATGTCATCGTGGAGGACAGTGAACTCGCCGACGATTCGAAGGCTGGGCCCTTCACCTGCATCCGGGATCATTCCGAGTTGGGGGAACACGCGTTCGCCGGAAAGTTCGTCGAACTGAAAAAATCGAGAGTGGGTCGTCGCAGCAAGGTGCCGCACCTGTCCTACATGGGAGACGCCATGATCGGGGAGGACGTCAACATCGGGGCGGGAAGCGTGACCTGCAACTACGACGGGAAGGATAAATACTCAACGAAAATCGGAAATCGCGTTTTCGTGGGCAGCGACACCATGATGGTCGCGCCGGTTACGCTTCACGACGATTCCGCGACCGGTGCGGGATCGACGATTACCGTGGACGTCCCGGAGGGAGCTCTGGCTGTGGCACGGGCGCGCCAGAAGAACCTTGAGGGCTGGGCGTCAAAAAAGAGGCAACAGGAAAAGCAGGGAGGATAGGAATTGTGGCTGGCGTAAAAGACCTCAAGATTTTTTCGGGTACGGCGCATCCGGATTTCGTCAAACGAATCTGCAGCGAACTGGGGGTGCGGCTTTCAGCGGCCCGGCACTATCGTTTTTCGGATGGCGAGATTGGGCTTTCCATCGACGAAAGTGTTCGAGGCTCCGATGTATTCGTTATCCAGCCCACGTCCTTTCCGACCAACGACAATCTGATCGAGCTGCTCATTATGGTCGACGCCTTTAAGCGGGCCTCGGCCAGCCGCGTCAACGTCGTCATTCCCTATTTCGGGTATGCCCGTCAGGATCGTAAGAGCAAGCCCCGCGAGCCGATAACGGCGAAGCTGGTTGCCAACCTGATCACCAACAGCGGCGCGGATCGCGTGATCACGGCCGACCTGCACGCAGGACAGCTTCAGGGTTTTTTCGATATCCCCGTCGATCACCTGACGGGGATGCCCCTTCTGGCCTCGTACTTCAAGGACACCCTCGAGGCGGAGCTGAAAAAGGGCGAGGTCGTGGTCGTCTCCCCCGACGTAGGGGGAGTGGTGCGCGCCCGACACTTCGCGGTCATGCTGAAAACCGACCTGGCGATCGTGGACAAGCGCCGATCCTACGAGGTGGCGAATTTCTGCGAGGTCATGGACATCATCGGCGAGGTTCAGGGCAAGGTCGCCATCCTTGTGGATGATATCATCGACACGGCGGGGACGATCTGCAACGCCGCCGTGGGTTTGAAGGAGAGGGGATGCCGTGCGGTTCACGCCTGCGCCACCCACGCTGTTCTTTCCGGGCCTGCGATGAAACGCCTCAACGGCTCCGAACTCGACAAACTGGTATTCTCGGACACCATTCCGCTTCCGGAAAATAAGCGATCCGATCATCTCGTTCAGCTTTCGATCGCGCCTCTCTTTGCGGAGGCGATTTTAAGGGTCCACAGCGACCGCTCGGTCAGCAGCCTGTTCGACAGGTAGAATTTTTTGTGCGCATCGCTGCCGTGCTTGGGCTCTCGGGCCCGTAATGAGCAGCAAATTTATACAGGATGAGGAGTTGTCAGTATGTCTGAGCTAGTAACGTTAGTGATGGAGCCCAGAACCAAAAGTGGAAAGGGAGCGACCGGCAGGCTTCGCAGGGCGGGATTCACCCCCTGCGTGTTTTATGGTCCCGAACTGAAGGAATCCGTTACCGGCAGCGTCAACACGACGCAGGTCAGCCGCCTTCTGAGCGCCAGGCACTGGGAGACCATGCGGATCAGCCTGAAGCTGCCCGCCGGGGGCGAGGAGATGTGCATCATCCGCGAAATACAGCGCCATCCCCTCACGGGCGCTCTGGTTCATATCGATTTTATGCGCCTTTTGAAGGATCGCAAAGTGACGGTGAACGTCCCCGTGAGAATCCTGGGCAGGGAGACGTGCCCGGGGATCAAAGACGGCGGGGTACTCGAGTCGCTGCACGAGATCGAAATAGAGACGCTGCCCATGAGTATTCCCGAGTACGTCGACATCGACGTCTCCGGGCTGGCGCTGGGAGGGATGATCCACGTCAGGGACCTCGTTCTGAACGAAGACCTGTCCGTTCTTGCCGACCTCGATGAGGTTGCGGTCATCGTCGCGGTGCCCAGAGGCGTTGAGGAAAGCCTCGGGGCCGGAGAGGAACCGAAGGAAGTGGAAGTCGTGGCGAAAGGCAAGGCGGCAAAGGCAGAAGAGGCGGAATAGCATTTGGAGACGAAGCATACTGTTTTGGAAGTACTGAATTAGTAAGTCTCGGGGAGCCAGCGGGGAACGAGCTGTGCGAATCGCTTAGTTTCTTCATCAGGATCGCGCAGCGGCCGAGCGAGCCCTGCCTCCCCGAGCTTCAATCAGCTTTTTTTGTTCGGAGGGAACTGAAAACTGAAGCTCGTGGTCGGTCTGGGAAATCCCGGTCAGGAATACGTTTATACGCGGCATAACATGGGCTGGGCCGCCATCGATTACATGGTGCAAAACCGATCGCTGGGGAACCCGGTCTCGAAGTTCAGGGGCGAATTCTGGCGGGACCGCGATTTTATATTCTTGAAACCGCTGACGTACATGAACCTGAGCGGTTTGTCCGTGCGTGAGGTCTTTGCCTTCTATAAAATAGAGCTTTCCGACGTGCTGGTGATTTATGACGACATGGCGCTGCCCTGCGGGCAGCTTCGGCTTCGCGCCCGGGGCAGCGCCGGGGGGCATAATGGGTTGGCCTCCGTCATTGCCTCTCTGGGAACCCTCGAAGTTCCCCGCCTGCGTATCGGCATCGGAGACGCGGAGGGCGGAAAAATCAACTGGGTGCTGGGGCATCTCTCGGCGGAGGAGATGGAGAAACTTCCCGAAATCCTGAAGAGCGTCGCCGAGGGCGTAGATGCCTGGGCGACGCTCGACCTGGAAAAGGCCATGAGCCGGGTGAACGCGAAAAAGGCCTGAGCGAGGTAAACGAACGAAGAGGAAAGGCGCGGAACGTTCCCGCCTCCCCCGTTCGAGGGAGTGTCGCGTCGTGACCCTTCATCCGGCGGAGACCCGGAAAACCCGCAAAAGGATCTGGCGCCTCGGACGTTTGAAGAATATAATCCTTTCGCATCGCGTTTCTTCCGGCTTGTTGGGCTTCTTATGCCGCATACGGTAAATCTCTTCCCCGAGAGGAGAAAAGTTTTTGCAATTACAGATCTGGTCCGATATCAACTGGACGCTTATCATTGCCATCATCGCGGGTAGTGCGGTTCTCGCCTTCCTGGGGGATATTCTCGGTTCAAAATACGGCAGACAGAGGATATCGATCTTTGGGCTTCGCCCCAGATACACCAGTCGCCTGATCACGGCTTTCACCGGTATTTTCATTTCCGTCGTCGTCCTGACGGTCATGTCCCTTTTTTCCCGGAACGTCCGAGCTCTTATTTTCACCATGAAATACCTCCAGCAACAGATGGATGGGCTTCGAGTCGAGCTGCAGACCACCGGCGTCGAGCTGGAGAAAAATCGGGACGAGCTCTTCTCCAGCCTCGTGCAACTGGGCGAGCAGCAGGCGCTTTTACAGACGACGACCATGAGCCTCGACATGACCCACATTGAACTGGAGCGTTCGCGCAACGACCGTGATCTGCTTCTGAACGAAAAAAACGGTCTCGAAGCCGCGGTGGCCTCCCTGCGGGGCGAATCCGAGGAGTTAAAGCGGGAGCTGGAGGTCATGCGTCTCGAGGTGATCGCCGTTCAGGCCAACGCACTCCTGGCGCAGACGGTCATTCTTCCCGAGACCCCGGGGGAACGAGCTGTGGAAATTCTTTCGTCCTTCAAAGAGAGAGTCCGCGTTACGGTTTTTCAGAGATTTTTTGAAACGCGCGGGATGGCATCGTCGGACGACGTGAGGCTGACGTTCGATCCGGCCGAGGAGTCCGCGATCGTCGCGCGCGTTTCGGGCGCGCGGGAGCGTTTTTACCTTAGGGCCATGGCGGCCGAAAACATCGCCTTCGGAGAGGACGTCAGGGTGCGTCTTGAATGCAATCGAAGCTACCTGCTTTACGACGGGGGAGAAACGCTTTACCGTAAACTCGTCGATCCCGGAGAACCTGCGTTCAATGCGGAGGAGTCGTTGCATGTCTTTTTGCGGGAACTCAGGTATCGTGCGCTGAGAAGCGGTATCCTGCCCGATCCTTCGACCAACAGCGTCGGTTCGCTGGAGGGGGAAGATTTCTTCGACGTCGTCGAAGCGATGAAGAGGAGGAACGCGCCCACGATCATCAACGCCGTCGCCCTCGAAGACATCTATACGGAAGGTCCCGTAAGGATTAAAATAGTACTCGAGTAGATAATGCCGGATACAGACGGCCCGGTTGATTCTCTCAGGGGGCAGCGAGTGGACGAACCTCGTAATTTGTTTCGTTTCCCCGCCTGTTTTATTTTCTCACCGACGAGCTTCGCCCTCCGGTTTCCAGTGGGTGGTTTTGTGAAGGTCCGTTTGTTTTCGTGGAGGTGTTGTGTAATGCTGATTGTGGCATGTCAGGTTTGCGGAGACTCCAAGGTGCTGGCCGGGGCTCCGGACGAGGACGGACTGGCGCGAACCTGTTGGATTTGTCCCTGCTGCGGCTCGGTGCAGGTTGTTCAGCTCGAAGTTCCCGTCGATGGCCGCAGCGACCTGCGCGCTATCGTCCTGGGCATGAGAATGGAAGTGCGCGCGGAGGTGGAAGTCCGCACGGAGCACGTGATCATCGAGGGGAGATAGACGAGATATTCTGAAGATGGAGACGCTTTCCACGAAAACGAGAGTGAAGATCCACACGGATGGAGGCTGTACCCCCAACCCCGGACTCGGCGGATGGGCGGCCGTGTTGATTTCGCCTTCGCATAACAACTTCGAGCGGGAAATTTACGGCTCGGAGGATAATACCACCAACAACCGCATGGAGCTGACGGCGGCGATCATGGCTCTGCGCGCGCTGAAGTATCCCTGTATCGTTGAACTTTCTACCGACTCCACGTATTTGAGAAACGCCTTCGACAAAGGCTGGCTGAAAAACTGGCAGCGCAACGGATGGAAGACGTCGAACAAACAGCCCGTCCTGAACCGGGACCTCTGGGAGGAACTGCTGACCCTCTCCCAAACCCATGACATTGAGTGGCGCTGGACCAGAGGACACGCGACGGATCCCCTCAACAACCGCTGCGACGCCCTCGTTCAGAAGGCCAAGGAAATGCACGGCAGAGAAGAACGCGAAAAACAGGAATGAAAAAATTTGAAGAGAGCCAGGGGAAATTACGTAAAGTATATAAAAACCACTTCATTACGGCGATTGTTCAACATACACGTATTTACTGATGAGCCATGATAAAATAAAATGGCCTCTGTTGGCAGTCAATATTGAAATCAGGAAAAATCTTCGACAGTTTGGTGTTTTTTGGTTCTTCAATTTGTGTACTCTTCCTGTTTGTTCTTCAGTTTGTGTGTTCTTTAATGGGGGAAGTTTTTAAATTTCGGGCAAATTTTAAGGAGGAATCCGGATGAAGAAGTTTGTGTGTTTGCTGATGGTCCTTTTGGCGTGTATGGCGACCTCTGCGTTCGCGGCGGACACGATTAAGTTTGGTGAAATCGCCACGGTGACGGGGGACTTCGCCGCCTACGGCGTCGCGGAGGTCGAGTCGGTCAAAATCGCGGTCGAGGAAATCAACGCGGCCGGCGGTGTACTCGGAAAGCCGCTCGAGGTTGTCATGTACGACTGCCGCACGCGTCAGGAGGATATGGTCAACGCGGCCCGGCGCCTTGTGGAGCAGGACAGGGTAACCGCCGTCATCGGACCCAGCGGGAGCGGGCTTTGCATCGCGGCGGCGCCGATATTCAACAGGGGACGCGTCGCCCATATCGGGACCCTTCCCACGAACCCGCTGGTCACGGTCGACGAGCAGGGGAAGGTGCGGCCTTATAATTTCCGGATTTGCTTCCTCGATCCCTATCAGGGACGGATGATGGCCTTCTTCGCGGCCAGGGATCTGGGGTTGAAAAAGGCTGCCATCCTTTACGACGTGTCGAGCGATTATTCTCAGGGACAGCGCGAATTTTTCGTTGCCAGCTTTAAGGAATACGGCGGGGCGATCGTCGCCGACGAGGGCTTTCGCGGCGAGGACGTCGACTTCCGCTCGCAGCTCACCAACATCAAGGATAGCGGAGCGGATATCCTG
>JAITPZ010000065.1 GCA_031289165.1 Synergistaceae bacterium | reverse complement strand
CAGCGCCTTCTGGCGACGGATATCGTTCAGAAAGGTGTTCGTCTGTTTGATGGTGGAATCGTATTTCTGTCGCTCCTGCCCCAGAGCGTGAACCTGTTTCTGAAGGCGGTCCCTGTGGTCCTCCAGTGTCATCTGCGACAGCTCAATCTCCTGCTTCCTGGCCTGCAGCTGTTCGAGCAGGTACTGATCGTGTTTGGCGAGCCGATCCATGAGATAGACAGAATCGAGCACCTCATGGGCGCTCTGCGCCGAAAAAATCACCTGCAGCTCCTCGGAAGCGCCGTATTTATAAATATCGACCATACGCTGTTTCAGCTCGAAAACGAGGTCGTTGATCCTGCTTTTGGTCTTTCCCATTTCCTCGTTCAGAATGGCTATGGACTTTTGGAGTCTGCTCGTCTGAGCATCCAGAATCGCGATTTCCTGCCGGGCCTTTTCGGAGTCCTGCCGAAAACGGTCGATGCGATCGATAAGCCCGCCCTCCCTTTGTTTCATCTGGTTTATGGAATTTTTGTAGTCCTCGATCTTTTTGTCCAGTTCCTTCCTTCGTCGTTCCTCGGCCGCGATGCGCGCGTTGATCTCCGCCAATGACTCCGCCGGAGCCGCGCTTCGCACCGAAAAAAACGTCGAAAGAAGCATAAGGATACAAACAAACCTCTTCAGGAATTTCGATCTGTCGAGCTTTCCGCCCTGCCACTCCGTCATGGCCTTCTACAGCGGTTTCGTCGCCGAGTTCATGAAACGCGTCACCACGATGCTGCTGCAAACCCAGCCCAGCGTCGCACCGAAACCCACGAGCAGAGCTCCGAACTGTCCGATGGTCCGCCTGTCCCCCACCAGGCTGAGAAAGGGCAGACTGTTCTGCAGCAGGCGAATTCCGGGAAGATACGCCGACGTTATCCCGATCACCGCAACGATGGAACCCAAAAAGGCCAGAAAGGTTCCCTCCAGAACGAAGGGCGTCGAGATGTAGCTTCGGGTCGCTCCCACGAGAAACATGATGCCAATCTCCTCGCGCCGCGAGTAGAGCGATATGTGAATGGTGTTGTAGACAACGAGGGACGTCACCATGATGGACAGAAGAAACATCAGAACGGCGGCCTTCGAGGCCACGCGGGATATGGAGGTGACCCTGTCCACGACCATACCGGCGTAGATGACGTCCTCGATTTCCTCCATCGCCATCAGGGTGCGAACCAGATGCGGGACTTCCTGCGCGCTTCTCACCCGAATTTCGAAATTCCACGGCAGGGGATTTTCTCCGACAAGAGCGAGCGCGTGCGCCTGACTTCCCATTCTGACCTGCAGCTTCGCCAGCGACTCCTCCGGCGAAAGCGCGTTCAGCGACGTCACGCTCTCCATCGCCCGTATACGATCGGCCATCGTCCCCACCTCGCTGCCCCGGCGCAGGTAAGCCTGAACGACGAGCTCGCTTTCCAGCTTCTGGAGCAGATTTTGTACATTCAGAGAAAAAAGAGCGGTAAGGCCCAGGATCCACATCATGACCGCCGCGGTGATCAGGGTCAGAATGCCCAGAAACCAGTGTCTCACCAGGAGGCGACCGGTATCCCGCAGGACATATCTAAACGTCGTCATTCGGCGTATACCTCCCCGCGGGCTCGTCCCTCACGACCCGACCGGCATCCAGCTCAATGACCCGCTGACGGTAGGAATCCACAATGTACTGGTTGTGCGTCGTCATAATCACCGTCACCCCCGCCGCGTTGATCGAGAGCAAAATCTTCATGACGTCCGCCGACGTGCGATAATCGAGGTTACCGGTGGGTTCGTCGGCTACGAAAAGAGACGGGGAATTGGCGAGCGCGCGAGCGATAGCGACACGCTGCTGCTCACCGCCCGAAAGCTGCGGCGGCCTCATGAAGCGCCGGCGCAGCAGCCCCACCTGCTCAATCACCCTGGTAGCCCGATACTCCACCATTTTAGAGGGAACCGACATGGCCTCCATGACAAAAGCCACGTTTTCATATACGGTAAGATGGGGGATCAGCTTGAAGTCCTGCGCCACCAGCCCGACATCGCGGCGATAGTAAGGAATATCGCCCGCTCGCATTCGACGCAGGTTTCTGTCGCCGACCATGACCGTCCCCCTGCTGGGCAGGACCTCACGGGTAATCAGGCGCAACAGCGTCGACTTGCCCGACCCGGTGGCCCCCACGACATAGACGAACTCTCCCTTGTTGATTTCCAGATAGACATCTTTCAATGCCACAATGTCGGGTTTGTAGACCTTGCTCACGCCCGAAAATTTAATTTTCATCGGAACACTTTTCCTCCTGCCTGCGGCGCCGGTCCACGCCAAAATCGGGGCATCAACGATCCTCGCCGCAGTAAATCCATGGTATTCCTCACACACCGCCGCATCAGGGCAAATCCCGGGTTTGATCCCGTAGATTTTATCTCATAAAGGACGATAATGGAATGACAGGGGAAATAAAAGTATACGCTGCGTCTTTCTACCGCAGAACCCTGCGGCAGAGTGCGTCGATTTCTCCCTGAACGACGCCGGGCACGATGTCGGACTTCCCGGCGATCTCCGGTTTCGTGAGAGGGCCTTCACGCCACAGGGCAACGTCGTGAGATTCCGCGAAGGAGCGAACCTTGGGATCGTAGGGGGCAACGACCAGAGGCGTTCCCGCGAGAACCGACAGGATCGCGAAATGGAGCCGCATCCCCGCAGCCCCGGCGGCCCCTCGCCAGGCGCCCACGAGATCGTTCAGATTCTCAGGCCGCACGACGGGCATGGGAGGCAGCTCTTCGCTTTCGATCAGGCGTTCCATCAGGCTCCGGTCCTCATCGGAAAGCGCAACGCCAATGGGCTCACCGCCGAACGCCGACAGCCACCCGCCGACGGCCCGCGCAAAGCGCCCCGGCAGGTCGCCGGCACAGGGGCGCAGGTTGATCAGAAATTTTTTCGAGAGTCCATCGAAAGGCGCTCTTGTTTCGAAGAGGCCGGGGAGCGAAAAAACGAGGTCATGCCCCGTTTCGACATTGATCCCGAGGGAGTCGCAGATCGCCCGCGAGGCGTCGTCCCTCACCTGTACGACGCGACAGCGTCGCAGCGCGTCACGCGTCAGCCAGCATCCCGCGCGGGTCGAGAAAGGCCCCACCGACTGACCCAGCGCCCAGGGTTCGGTCCCCAAGAAACACGACATTCGCACAAGTCCCCAGTAGTACAGGCAGGAGCGAAGGCTGGTCACATCCTGAAAAAGCCCTCCCCCGCCAAGCAGCAGCGTCTCGCTCGATCGCAGAGCCTCCGCCACACGGCGCGTTTTCCATCGATTGACGGCATCCACGCCCAACCTGCGCGAGGAATCTCCTGGAGCATTAGACAGCAGAACAATCCGATCGCGCCCGACTCCACGACGCAAAAGAGCCTCCGTCACAGCCTCCGCCAGCAGCTCGTCGCCGAGGTTGCCGAATCCGTAATAACCGGCCACGGCCACGCGATACCGCCTGAGGTCAGGCATGGACACTCATATATAGAGGACAAAACAGGACAGGGCTCATTCCGCGATAAAACAGATTTTTCGCCACAAGGGCAGCGCGGCGAACTTTACGACAAATACCACAGCGACTCCCGCCAGCGCTCCCCCCCAGAGGCCGTGAAACTCGCGCAGCAGGATGAATGCGAGGGGGGTATGATAGTGGCAGAAGCTGTTGACCACGGACGCGAAACCGATGGTCACGCCCAAACGCAGGAGCTCTCTGGAACGGCTCCAGAGCTTCGCCCTTACCGCAAAGGCATAAAGCAACAGGCAGGGGTAACCGATAAATACTTCTCTGTTCCTGGGACGGGCGATCAGCATGCGCTCGAGCGCATTGCGAATCCTCGCCTCCAGTCCGGGGATAAATCGGACGTTGTCGCTGCGGAACAGGATAATCCCCAGAAGGACCGCCAGAGCCATGACGAGCGCCAACTCGCCGAAAAGTGGCGGGCGGGAAAGCAGAGAACCCAAGGATTCCGGATGAATGCGGCGGCGCATGTCGTGCAGCGCCACCAGAAGCGGAGGCAGCATCAGAGTGAGCTTCACACCGGAAAAGGTGTTCAGTCGCAGTATATAAACGGGATCGCTGAAGAGGGCGGCCACGGCCAGCCCTCCGACGAGGGCAAAGAGAAAGCCCGTCACCATGGATTTCCAGCAGCGATTAGGGTCCTCCATGGCCAGAAGAGCCGCTTCCGTCACGACGAACGCGGTGGTCAGCGCGCCGACCAGTCGGGCGATCGACCCAACCCGCCAGACCGCTCCCGCCAGAAGGCAGGATAAAACGATAAAAGCGACCACTTCACTTCGATCCACAGTCTTATCCTGTGTCCCCGTTATGCGCTTCAGAAAGCGGATCATGGACAGAAACAGCGTCATGGAACAGGCCACCGCCGACCAGATGCTCATACGCCACGCCGGTCGGTCGGCAAACGGAAGTTTCGGCCAGCCCATCCGCAAGCCGCGCGCATTCAGCTCCTCCGCCAGGGTCTTCACCTCCTCGCCGAAGGAGTTGAGAGGAGACGTCATATTACCGGATACGGCGGGACGCAGGATCAGAATGCGCACCGAGCGTTCCACAGCGGCCCGAATCAGGCGTTCGCGCAACGCGACCCTGTCGATATTACGCGCCAGAAGTTCTTCGTTTGTCACGCTGTGCAACGGAATAAGATCAGGAAAGGAAAGCCAGTTGAGCCCGGGCGCTCCAATCTGGCGGGAAAATTCGATCATCGCGACGGGAATCCCGCTTTCCCGCAAAAGAGACGCCAGAGGGTTCAGGTCCGGATAGCCCACAACGACTTCTCCCGATGGAGCGACCGCGGAGATGCCTGGCCAGTCGGAGAGAACGCTTTTCAAAACCGCAATGGACTGCCGCAGCTGCCATGTCTGGGCGGGAGCCACGCGATAGAACAGGGGGAGATTCGCCGCCGCAGCGACCTTCAAGCCCTCCAGGTCGGGAACGATCCCACTTTTGCGCAACGCCTCCATCGGAACTGGACAGATGACCCCGATATCTCCAGACGCGGACAGAACAAATGGAGTCGTCCCGGTCCTCGTCGACAGGAGTCGAGCCAGCTGCATGGCGTCGGAATAATCTCCGGGAATGGAGAAGAGCGTCTCCTGAGCGGCAATGCCCTCTTTTCCCTGTGAGGTCGTCGGACTCATCTCCACGGGACTGTGACCGAAGAGGAGATCCTCGCCCGTAAACTCCCCGGCCATCAGGCCGCCAAGCCCCTTCTTTTTCAAAAATTCGAGCGCGTCGACCGTCGAGAGACCCGCGCGCCGAGCCAGAGGGAGGATATCACGGCAGTCCGCAAGAATCGCCACGATGCGGTTATCCTCCTCCAGACGCAGGCGCGGCACAAGCCCGAATCCCGAACACAGCAGCACCACGACCGAAACGAAAACAACGAATGTTCGAGCGGGAAATCCCCGCCAGGATAACGAAAAAATCCTCGGCAGTTTCATTGACGTCACCTCTGTACTCTTCCGGCCCACAGGCGGGCCGGAGTCATTCCCAGTTCTTCGAGCGTCATGCCGAGCCGGCAGAGCGGCAGACCCACCACGTTGAAATAATCCCCCTTTATCGAGGAGACCATGAGCGAACCCCTGCCCTGTATGGCGTAAGCTCCGGCCTTGTCCGCCCCCTCGGCGGTCGCGACGTAGGCCGCCATATCGGCATCGCTCAGAAAGCGAAAGGTCACGACGGTCCTCTCGAGGACGGAGAGGCTTCGCTCTCCGCAAAGGACGCTGACGCCCGTAAGAACCTCGTGCGATCGTCCCTGAAGAAGGCGGAGCATCCTCAGCGAATCCACATCATCCACGGGTTTGCCCAGAATTCCGCCTCCGTCCGTCACGACAACGGTATCGGCGGCGATGACGAGAATTTCTCCGCCGGCGGCAGCGTCCTTCCCGTCAAAAACTCCCCCCCCGACCAAAGTTTCCTTCTCGACCGAAACGTCTTTTCTGCAGCGATCAAACACCGACCGAGCCTTGGTTCCGGAAAGCCGAATGCACAGATCTTCGGGCGATTCGCCCGGCCGCGCGGACTCATCGACCTCGGGCACAACGACGCGAAAACTCCATCCCAGCCCCCGCAGCAACTCTCGCCGCCGCAGGCTGCCCGAGGCCAGAACGATATCGATTTTCGGATTTTTCAAAAAAATATTGTTCGACAACATCTCCAGGAAATTAAAAGGCCGTCACGATCTCGGACATGATGGCAAACACTCCCAGCAGGAAACAGTAAATTCCAAAATACGCCCACCTGCCCGACAAAACCAGGCGCCGCAGGAGTACGAGCGAAAGCCAGCCCAGAACGAAAGCGACCGCGGCGCTGAACAACCACTCCGGAGGCAGAACGACGGAACCGCGCAAAAGATCCGGAAGCCCCAGGAGGCTCGCTCCGACGATTGCGGGAACGGACATCAGAAAGGAGAAACGGAACGCGTCCGACGCCGTCAGCCCCAGGGCCAGCCCCGCCATAATGGTGGATCCCGATCGGGAAACTCCCGGAAATACGGCCAACCCCTGAATAAAACCGATAAAAAGAGCGACCCGGATCGACAGTTTCCGATTTCGCTCAGGCAAAACGGGAACGATACACAGAAGCCCCGCCGTTGTTAAAAGTCCCACTCCGACGAAAATACGCGAACGCATCGCGGCTTCAACCGCGCTTTTAAGCGGCAGCGCAAGGGCAGCCGTGACAAAGGTCCCCGCAAGAATCGCCCATCCGGTGGACCATCCCTCGGAAGCACGCGCGTCAGCCGCGATAAATCCCCCGAACCACCCTCTCAGCAGGCGGACAATATCCTGCCGAAAAAAGATCAGGACGGCCAACATCGTAGCGCAGTGCAAAAGGAGGTCGAAGGCCAGAAGCCCGGACGAGCGAAAATCAAAAAACATCTGCAGCAGAGCCAGATGCCCGGAACTGCTGACCGGCAGAAACTCCGTGAGCCCCTGAATCGCGCCCAGGATCACCGTACGCCAGTCAAATCCCATTCGTCAGGCTCCCTCCCCATTCCAGAATTTCTCCAGACATTGTATTTACTTTCAAGGGGCGGGGCACAGGACCTCCCCGCAAACTTAAAAAAACTCTTTTTCCAGCCAGTTTTTCTCGCCGCGTCCGCCTCCCGCGACGGAAATCAGAGGCAGCACAACCGCGTAGGAGGCGCTGCGTCGACGAGCGACCTCACGTACCCGGGTTTTGAGGGCTCTGGAGACGGCATCGGGGTCGACCGAGCGGCTCCCGGAAAACTCCTTCACTACCCGCTCCGCGGCAATCCGAATCTCATCGAGCACCCCGCTGTCCTCGTCCTGAACGAAGAATCCCCGGCTTTCAACAACGATCGGCGCAAGCAGGGCGCCGTTCTGTCCCATCGCCACGCTCACCACGATAATGCCGTCCTCCGCCAGCTCACGGCGCTCCTTCATCACGCAGCTCCTGAGCTGCCCGGCCACGTTGCCGTCGATAAGGACCGCTCCGGACTGGATATGATCCCGCACGTGCGGCCGCGCTCCCTTCTGGAAGGTCAAAACGTCCCCGTTGGTCATGACGAAGATGTTCCGCGCGGGTATCCCCACGTCCTGAGCGAGCTGAGAGTGGCGCACGAGGTGACGGTACTCCCCGTGAATCGGGACGAAGTACTGCGGGTGAACGAGGTTCAGCATCACCTTGAGCTCCTCCGACGAGGCGTGTCCGGAGACGTGCGTCTGTTTGTCCGCCTCATAAACGACCTCGCAGCCGATCGAAAACAGGCGATTGATCGTGTTATTGACCAGCTTTTCATTTCCGGGAATGATCGAAGCCAGCAAAAAAACGGCGTCCCGATCGCCCAGAGTGATTTGCCTGTGTTCACCGCGACTCATCATGACCAGACCGGAAAACGGCTCCCCCTGGCTGCCCGTGGTCATGACCACAAGCTGATTTTCGGAGACCTTTCCGATATCTTCCACGGGAACGATCATTTTGTCGTCGACCCGAAGGTACCCCAAAGCCCTGGCCAGCTCCACATTACGAACCATACTGCGTCCCATGAACGCGATCTTTCGATTGAAACGGGCGGCGCCGTCGGCCACCTGCTGAATGCGGTGAACATTGCTGGCGAACGAAGATATGATGATACGCCGCGTCCTGTAGTTTCTGTAAAGGCGCTCCAGCGTCCCGCCGATCAGACGTTCCGAGGGGGTAAAACCGTTGCGCTCAGCGTTCGTCGAATCAGACAGGAGAAGCAGCACTCCCTTGTCGCCCTCCTCGGCGAAGGCGCCATAATCCGTAATCCGCCCGTCTATGGGGGTCGAGTCCAGCTTGAAGTCTCCGGTATGGATTACGCGCCCTGCGGGAGTCTCCACCGAAACGGCGACGCCGTCGGGGATCGAGTGGCTCACCGCGATGAAACGCACTTTAAAGGACCCGATCTCCATCACGTCGCCCGCCTTCACCTCGTTCATTTTCGGCTCGATCGCGGGCATGTCCTCGCGCAGCTTGTTTCCTACCAGCCCCAGCGTCAATCGCGTTCCGTACAGAGGAACATTCAGGCGCTGCAGAACGAAGGGAAGCCCGCCGGTATGATCTTCATGCCCGTGGGTCAGAAGAATGCCCAGCACCTTCTCCCGATTGGCCTCCAGATAGGAAATATCCGGAACGATGAAGTCGATACCGGGCAATTCCTGATCCGGAAACATCAGTCCGCTGTCGATGACGATGATATCGTCGCCGTACTCGAGAGCATACATATTTTTCCCAATTTCCCCCAGCCCTCCGAGGGGGATGAACTTCAACTGAGCGCTTTTCGTCGTCCTTCCGTTCGAGGACGCGCCCCGTCTGCGGTATTTTGTGACCATCTACACACCTTGCCTCCAATTATGAATCTTTCTGTAATATTCACCGACCGAACGTCGGATAAGGTCCTTCATCGGGTAAAGTCTCCGAAAAATTAATTATAATACATTTTATTCTGACACAGGATCGCCTCCGTCCATAATTTTGAAGTATACGCCCCGTCGTCGCTTATCGAAGAGAGCAATCATCGTGAGAATAAGCGTATACGGAGAGGGGTTCGCGCCGGGCAAA